>DASXQK010000024.1:0-11988 GCA_036493015.1 Dongiaceae bacterium
GATGGGGCGCCGAAAACGGGCAGCAGTTCGGCATCGACCAACTGGCCTTTGCGGACCAGACGGCCAAGGCGCGCCCGCCGGATCGTCAACTGTCCGGTTGATCGCGCGGCTTCGATCCGTGCGGCGACGCTGGGCGCCATACGGTGGCGATGGACATCCCACCACGGCCTGACATGACGCAGAAAGCGCCGCTTTTCCGCCGGCGGAAGACTGATCCAGAGATCACGCGTATCGGGCCGGAGGGAATCGATGACGGCCCGCCAGCGATGCTCGTCAGCGCCGGCACGGTCGACCTCTTGGCGTATTCGCCTCATCAGGGCGGGTACCGTACGTGGTGCTGCTGCGGCGGGGAGGAAGGGCTTGATCGCTGTCACTGCCGCATGGGTGCGGGGCAGCAGGCCGCGGCGCGAGATGGCGAGGATCGGTCCGGCGTGATTTTGGTCGAGCAGAGAGATCACCGTGTCGATCATGGTGAGTCCGGTGCCGACAAGAAGCACCGCGGACTCCTGACGGATTCCGGTGAGCGCCTGGGGATCCCAGGGATTGGCGATGTAACCGGGCTCATCGCCCTCGGGTGGGAAGTTGCCGACCGCCAGCACCACAATATCGGCATCGTATTGCCGGCCGCCGGCAACTTCGACGCGAAAGCCGCCGCCGGTATCGTGCAGGGTTACGGCTTCATCGGCCACCAGGCCTAGCCGTGGCGCGCCACTCTGCCCGGCAATCTCGCTCGTCAGAATATCCTGGATGTAGGTGCCGTAGATGCGACGCGAAACAAATGTAAGCCGATCGGCCGTCGTCACCATGCCACCGCTGCCGGGCTGGGGGTGGTGTTGCAGCCATTCGAGAAAGTGATCGGGCCGGCCGGAGAACGCGCTCATATTACCGGCGCGGACGTTCAGCAGGTGGCTGTCATTGCCCGTCGCATAGGCGACGCCGCGCCCGAAGGCGGCGTTGCGCTCAATCAGCATAATGTTGTCGCTTGGCGAGGTGCTGCGCAGCAATTGAACCGCCAGCAGCGAGCCGCTGAACCCTCCGCCGATGATTGCAATTTTTCGCCCGTGCGCGCGCATCGTTCTTTCCCCGAACCAACAAAAAACCCGCGCAGCATCGCCGGCGGGTTACCGCGCTTAGCTGCATTTATTTAAGCGCCCGCAAGCTGGTGTCGAAATCGGCGCAGCGGTGACGGTATGGGCTTGCCGCGGCTCGGTCAAGATCATCGTCATTTCCATCTCAGGGCAACCTTCTGGTAGGTTTCCTGCGACGAGAACGCGCGCGGGTAGATGCCATGTCAGAGTTGCTCAAGGACGAAAAACTCCCGATCGATTCCATCTATGTTCCGACCAAGCGCCGCTCGACCCTCGATGCCAAAAAGGTCGAGGCGTTGGCCGAGGCTATCCTCGAGAGGGGTCAGCAAACCCCAATCTTGGTGCGCCGCGACGGCGAGCGCTTCGTGCTCGTGGAGGGCCTGCACCGGCTGGAAGCGATGAAGGCGCTGGGTGAGACGAAAATCGTTGGCACGGTGGTGCAGGCACGGCGCAATTGAGGGCAGGGGATCTTTCCTGGACAAACTGACCCTGTTCGGCCTGTTCGCCGTGTCGGCGATGCTGGTCACCTATGCACTGGAAAAGCGCAGCAGCTGGTTCATTTTCGCTTTCGCCATCGCCTGTGCGCTGGGCTCCGTCTACGGTTTCATGCAGGGCGCCTGGCCCTTCGGCCTGGTGGAAGCGATCTGGTCACTGGTTGCCTTGAAGCGCTGGTGGTCGGTAAGAAGAGTGAGCGTTTAACCACGGGGGGTGCTAGAGCGTGCAGGAGGCACGGCATATCGGTCATGACGAAGCGAAAGAACACGAAAGACGAGAGGGTCCTCTCCCAGCGGCCCACGGTGCTGGAGCCGGAAACCGCGGAAGGTAAAACGGCCGGCACGCCGGTGGCGCTGCCGCCCCAGCGGGTCATTCCCCCATATCCAGCGCCCCCCAAGCCAGGCAGCCTGCAGCGCCAATCCAAAAGTTATATTCTGCCGGTGCAGGATACGGATTTCCTGCTGCGCGACGAATTGCGCGGCGTGCGCTTTGCGCTCGAATATGAAAAGGCGGAACTGGTGCTGCGCGATGCGGGCATCCGCTCCACCATCGTTTGCTATGGCAGTGCGCGCATCCCCTCGCGCGAGCAGGCGAAGAACGAGCACCGGATGGCGCGCAGCAAGGCCGAAAAGCAAATGGCCCGAAGGCGGATGCGCCTCTCGGCCTATTACGAGCAAGCTCGCGAATTCGGCCGCATCGCCTCGTTGCACGGCGGTGCGCTGACGAGGGACAAGGGCATGCTCGACAATGTGATCGCCACCGGCGGCGGGCCGGGCATCATGGAGGCGGCCAGCCGCGGTGCGGCCGATGTCGGTGCGCCGGCCATCGGCTTTAATATAAGCCTGCCGCTGGAACAGGACCCCAATCGCTACACCACGCCCGACCTCACGTTTCAGTTCCACTATTTCGCCATGCGCAAGATGCATCTGGCGATGCGCGCCAATGCCATGGCCGTGTTTCCCGGCGGCTTCGGCACCATGGACGAGATGTTCGAAATCCTGACCCTGCTACAGACCCAAAAGGCTTCGCCGCTGCCGGTGGTGCTGTTCGGGAAAAGCTATTGGCGCGAGGTGATCAATTTCTCGGCCATGTTCGAACACGGCATGGTCTCGATCGAGGACCTGACCTTGTTCGAATTCGTCGACAGTGCCGAACATGCCTGGGATTCGCTGCTGCGCCGCGGCCTCAACGTGCCCAATCCGCAAAAGCGCAAGCCACGCCAAAAGCGTCGACAAACCTGATCGAATTTGGGGGAACGATTGTGACGGACCATCAGATCTTCAAGGCCGGCGACGTTTTGCTGCAGTCGGGCCTGACCTATCGCGGCGCTCAGCTCGCCTATAAGACCTATGGCAATCTGAACGCCGACAAATCCAATGTGATCGTCTATCCGACGTCCTACGGGGCGCAGCATCCCGACACGGAATGGCTGATCGCCGCCGACAGGATTCTCGACCCGACCAAATACTTCGTCATCGCCGCCAATCAATTCGGCAATGGGCTGTCATCCTCGCCCAGCAATACGCCGCCGCCCTATGACCGCGGCCGCTATCCGCAGTTTACCCTGACCGACCAGGTACGTATCCAGCAGCGCCTGCTGAAAGAGGTGTTCGGGATTTCAAAGGTGGCGCTGGTCTATGGCTTCTCCATGGGCGCCCAGCAGGCCTTCCATTGGGGCGCCCTGTTCCCCGACATGGTGGAGCGTATTGCGCCGGTCTGCGGCTCGGCGAAGACATCGCCGCATAATTTCGTCTTCCTCGAAGGGGTCAAGGCGGCGCTGACCGCCGACGAGGCGTGGAAGGATGGCTGGTTCGCAACGCCCCCCTTGCGCGGCAAGCGGGCCATGGCTCGGGTCTACGCCGGCTGGGGCCTGTCGCAAGCCTGGTACCGCGAGGAGCTGTGGCGCAAGCTCGGCTTCTCCTCGCTCGAAGATTATCTCGTCGGCGATTGGGAAGGCGGGTTTGCCCGCGACGCCAATGACCTGCTCGCCATGCTTTGGGCCTGGCAGCAGGGCGATATCAGCGCCAACGAGCTCTACAAGGGCGACCTGAAAAAGGCGCTTGGGTCGATACGGGCGAAGGCATTCGTCATGCCGGGCGAAACCGATCTCTACTTCACGGTCGAGGACAACCGACGCGAGGTGGCGCAAATGCCCAATGCGGAGCTGCGGCCCATCCCCTCGATCTGGGGCCATCGTGCCGGCAATCCAAGGACGAATCCCGAAGACCTCACCTTCTTGCAAAAGGCGGTGCGCGAGCTGCTAGCGCAACCGGCGCGTTAAGGACATGGCTCATTCCATTTCCGGTGTCTGGGTCCCGGCGCTGACCCCCTTCGACAAGCAGCTGGAACCTGACGCGGCGCGCTTCATCGCCTATTGCCGGTGGCTGCTGCAGCAAGGCGCCAACGGCCTGGCCGTTTTCGGCACCACGAGCGAGGCAACGTCGCTCAGCCTGGCCGAGCGTCAGTCTCTGCTGGAAAAGCTGATCGCCGCCGGCATCCCATCGGCGAAACTCCTGCCGGGCACCGGCTTGCCGGCACTGCCGGAAACCGTGGCCCTGACCCGCCATGCCGTGACCAATGGCTGCGCCGGCGTGTTGATGCTGCCGCCGTTCTACTACAAGAATTTGTCAGACGATGCGCTGGCGGATGCTTATGGCGAGACGATCGAGCGCGTCGCCGATCCCCGGCTGCGGCTTTATCTCTATCACATCCCTCAAATGTCCGGTGTGCCGATCACCCTTGGCGTCATCGAGCGTCTGCTGCGCCGCTATCCCGCGACGGTGGTAGGCATCAAGGATAGCTCCGGCAATTGGGAGAACACGAAAGCGGTACTCTCGCACTTCCCGCAGCTCACGACATTTCCGGCAACGGAATCGCGGCTGCTGGAAGGCATGGCACTGGGTGCTGCCGGATGCATCAGCGCCAGCGCGAACATGAACATCGCCATGATCCGTGGATTGATCGATGCACTTCTGGCCAAGGACGAATCTGCAGCATCGAAGCAGCAGACTATATCTGCCGTGCGCCAGGTAATGGAGAAAGTGCCGGTGATTGCTGCCATGAAGGCGCTTTATGCCAAGTCGACGGGGGCGGCGGATTGGGTCATTGTCCGGCCGCCGCTGACTGCCTTTGGCGACGCAGTGCTTGCGGTTATGATCGGCGATCTCGAGAAGGCAGGGTATGACGCCTCGGCTGCGCTCAAGGGCCTGCCGGGCTGAATGGGAGAGGTTGCATGAGCAAGTCGGAAGGCAAGGCGAACGTCGTAAAGGCGCCTGTGCGGGGATCGGTCTATCTCGACCTCGCCAACGCTGAGTGGCAACCCGATGGCGACAAATTCTGGATCAAGCCGCTCTATGAGGATCCGGCGAAAGGCGAGCGCACCTTGCTGATGAAGATCGACGCCGGCGCCCGCTATCCCATGCATGCTCATGACGAGACCGAGCAGATCTATGTTCTGTCCGGCTCGTTCAGCGATCAGGATCGCACGCTGAAGGCCGGCGACTATTGCTGCCGGGCGCCTGGTGCCATGCACAGCTCGGATAGTGATGAAGGTGCGGTCGTTCTGCTGGTTTATAGCCGGGCCTGACCTGGGCCAAACGACCGCTGGCAATCCTCTCGGCGATGCCGGAGGAAATGACGAGCCTGGGCGCGGCACTCGATCCCGCCGGCGATGTGACGATCGCAGGATTTCGCTTCCTCCATGGCCGGATCGACGGACATCCGGTGGTCCTCGCCGAGGCGGGCGTGGGGAAGGTTGCCGCCGGCCTGGTCAGCAGCCTGTTGCTCGATCGTTTCAACTGCGGCGCGGTGATTTTCTCCGGTGTTGCGGGGCGGCTGGATGATGAACTCGCCATCGGCGATATCGTCATCGGCGATGAGCTGATCCAGCATGATTACGGCGCATTGACCGGCGACAGTCTCAAACCCTATCGGCCCGGCATTCCGCCCATCGGGGGTCCTCGCGACAAGCCGGCCTTTCGCCTCGAACCGCGCTTGCGCCTGGCCATTGCCGAGGCGATCGCCGATTTGCGCTTACCTGCATTCACCGCCGGCGGCGCGGGTGCCGGTGGTGCTGCAGATCGGGCCGTGCGTGTTCGCCTTGGCCGGATCCTGACCGGCGATCAGTTCATCAATAGTGTCGCCACCCGCGACCGGCTGGTGCGCGAATTCAAGGGCCAGGCGGTAGAGATGGAGGGTGCTGCGCTCGCTCAGGTCTGCGAGCGGTTCGGGGTGCCTTGCGTGGTCGTGCGCTGTCTCAGCGACCGGGCGGGAGAGGATAGCCATCTGGATTTCGCGGCCTTCCTGGCGGAAGCGGCCAACCTTGCGGCGATCGTGGTGCGCCGGCTTATCCCGATCGTCGCCGCCGCATAGCATCGACTTAAGCGGGGCCGGTTCATTGGGCGAGCCAGCCCATCAAGCGGGGCCGGCCAGGCCCTGTTTCACATAGTCGATATCCTGGCGCAGCTGATAGAGATCGCCGGCAAATCCGACCGGCAGATGCAGCTCGGCCGCGTCGCGCTGCAGCTTAACGACCTTTTCCAGCAGTACCTGCCGCTCACCCGGATCGCTCGCCAGCCTGACACGCGCTTCGAGCAGGCGCAGATCGCGATAGCGGCGCAGGATCTTGCGCTGAATTTGCCAGCGATAGGCGGGCGGTGCGATGCGCAGCAGCGGGATGGTAATGGTAAGCAGCGGCAGGATCAGGATCCAGGTCCGCTCCACGAACACCGCTGCCCAGAACGGCAGATAGCGGCGAAGGAAACTGGGCCCGCCAGTGAGTACGCGTGCTGCTTCCTTGCTCAGAGGAAAATCGAGATGAAGGTCGGAGGGGAATTCACCCGGCCGCTCGAAATCCTGTCCCTGACCATGCAGCGTTGCTGCCGCCGCGACGAACAGGTCGACCAGGGCGGGATGCAGGGTGGAGCGCGCGACCAGCGCGGCCGCTGGCGCCACGAGACGGTAGTCGCGGCTCGGCACGTCCTTGTCGAGATTGATCAGCCCGCGCGGCAATGTGACGACTGAGAGGAAACGAAACTGCCGCGAATAGGCCTGGGCTTGGGTGAAGTCGACCAGGTTGATTCCCGGGGTCAGCATCAGATCGTCGATCGTCGGATCGCGGGCCGCACCCACATTGAACAGAGCGTCGATGCGCCCCGCTTTCAGCGCGGCTGCGGCATCCTTGCCGCCCAGGGTGATCAGGGAAGCATTGCTGCCGTCGATGCCGTTGGCAGCCAGCAACATCAACGCCACGGCGCGGGTGCCGCTGCCCTCGATGCCGACGGTAATGCGCTTGCCGTGCAGGGCCGATAGTCGTTCTGGCGGATTGCCGCGAACGAACAGCCAGACCGGCTCGTAGTAGAGGCTGGCGATCGAGCGAAGATCGGGTGCGGCCGCGGGATCGCCGGTGCCGCCTTGGACGAAAGCGACATCGACACCGCTATCGGGCGCATTCAGCAGTGCCAGGTTCTGCACGGAGCCCGCCGTGGCCATGATTTCCAGAGTGATGCCGTTTTCCGCGAGAGCTGCCTGGTAGCGTTTGGCGAATTCGGCATAGGCGCCGCCTGGCTGGCCTGCCGCCAGGCGCAAATGGCGCGGCGGGGCCGGGGCGACGAAATGCCAGGTAACGAGGAACCCGGCGAGGATCAGCAGCAGGATCGGCCCGTAGACTTTGAGAAAATCCTTCATGCCGCAACGCCCCCATCCGTCCAGCCGCAAGCGTAGGTCAGGCAGACCGGCGCGACAAGTTGCGTGCCCCAAGTAGGAAGCTAGTTGCGCCGTCGCACCGGCATGCGCCGGCCGATGACCAGCACGATGGCGACGGCAACACCGAACAGGACGGTCGAGAGATCCAGCTGCTCGCCCAGGAATAGGGCCGAGGCGCCCAGCGTCAGAAACAGCTGGGCAAGCTGGATCTGGCTGACCCGCGCAACGCCGCCGAGCGCCAGGCCCTTGTACCAGAAGAAAAACCCGATGAACTGGCTGAACAGCGCGACATAGGCGAAGCCCGCCCAGGCCAGCGGCGGCGCCCGCAACCCGTGCTGCCAGACAAGCCAGCTAACAGGCAGCACCAGCAGGGGTGCTGCAATGACCAGCGCCCAGCAGATGACCTGCCAGCCGCCGAGGCGCTGGGCGAGCCGGCCGCCTTCGGCATACCCCAAGGCTGCGGCGATAACGGCGAGTAACAACAATCCGTCGGCCGGCTGTGGGTGCCCCGCTCCCCGCACCAGCGCATAGCCGATGACGATCGCACTGCCCGCAACACCGGCAAGCCAGAAACCAAGCGAGGGCCGATCGCCGGCACGCAGCGTACCCGCAAGGGCTGTCGCCAGCGGCATGATGCCCAGCAGTACGGCGCCGTGGGAAGCAGGCACGCTTTGCATCGCCAGCGCCGACAGCACGGGAAAGCCTGCGATAACGCCGGCAATGACGATGAGGAACGAGGGCAGCAGATTCCAGCCCGGCCAATGCGAGCGGCCCGTCAGCAGCAGCAGGCCCGCCAGCGGCGAGATGGCGAGAGAGCGGCCGAGACCGACCAGAAACGGATCGAGGCCGGCAACGGCCAGGCGGGTTGCGGGCAGGCTGAGGCTGAAAATGGCGACGCCGAGAAAGCCAAAGATCAGGCCGCGGGTTTCAGCACTGCGTGAGGCCGGCGATGGTGCGGCAGGCGAGGGCGTGGTGCTTAGGGGCGAAGCGGGGGCCGACATGGCCTCAACCATCCCATGGCCCCGCGCCGGCGCGCTCATGCAATTGCAAATGTGCGGCTATGCGCCTTGTTCGCCAGGCGGCAATCCAGTGTCTTTGGCGATGTCAGCCGACAATTTGTCTGTCTCGCCATCATGGGGGAGAAGTTGAAAGCGCCAGACGGGCAGGTCGAGCTTGCCCAGGCTGACACCGCGAATGCCGCTCCAATCCTCGATTTCAATGATTCGGTCGACAGTCTCGCCGCCATGGGAAAGCGGGAAGGCACCGTGATCCACAAAACGCAGGCTGTCCGGGCCTAGCTCGCCGCGATACCGGCCGTAATGCGGACTCTTGCCCTCGACCACGCGTGCATAATGGGCCAGCCATCGTTCGCTACCTGTGGTCACCAGCATTTCGCTGAAGCGTTTGCCGGTGAAATCGTAACCGACGGCTTCAACAATACTGGTTCCCACGAGGCGGAAACGAAGATCGAGCGGCTCCCGCAGCACGTCCGATATGGCGAGATAGGGCAGCAACCGCTTGATCTCGCCGGGCTCGATGTCGCGTGGTTGCGGCGCGATCCGCTCGCCGCGCTTGCCGTGCCAATAGGCGAACATCGCATGCACCATCGGCGAAACGATCTCGCTGGGTGGAGCGAAGGGAATCACGGCGCCAAGCATCCCACGGCTTCCACTCGCTGCGTTTTGCGCGTTTCCCCAAAGATCGAGTATAGCCGATCGCCGTCTGGCTGATAGAGCAGCGGCGGTGGCTCTCAGTTCGGGCATTTTTCGAAGGAAGGGCTCGGCTTTCCGTTGCCAAGGATTATCCCATCCTTGATCCATTGCTCGCCGTCGGGCGACGCGGACTGCAGGGTTTGCGCATGGCCATCGGCGATTTTAATCACCACGATGGCGACCGTGCCGTTCGTTTCGCCCCAGGCCGGATCGTCATTGCGCATGCTGGCGCGCACCACGCCATCGTCCTGGATCCTGGCACTATCGATTCGTCAGGCCACGGCGAGGCGGCAAGGGCGGTGCCGGTGAGTGCACTCAGGACGACAAGTGCGGCAAGGATTTTGGATGCAGGACGCATGGATGTCCCTCCGGCCGCCTCAGGGCGCCTGATGATTCTGATACCAGTGCTGCACGAGGTTCGAGGATTCGATGAGCTGGGATGAATTCATCTGCTCGCCGATGTAGTCGCGATTGACGCCCACGCGGTCGCGGTCATAGCCGTGCGGCATGCTATCGAGCACGAGGGTCAGCCACATATGGGCGATGGCCAGGTCGGCTGCCACACCCTGGCCGCGGACATACATGATGGCTAGCCCGATCTGGGCATCGGTGTCGCCCTGAAGGGCCGCGGCGTGATACCAGCGGAAGGCCCTGTCGAAATTGGCGGCGATCCCCTCGCCGTAATAATACATCGAGCCGAGATTGACCTGGGCACGGACATCGCCGGCCTCGGCGGCCGGGATCAGTTCTTGCATCGCCTTGATGTAATAGCCCTCTTTCAGATAGGCGAGGCCGGCATCCGTATCGGCGCGAGCAGAACCGGCGAACGCGATTCCGGCGGCGAAGACCACGGCGATCGCCAGACAGAAGGAAGAACCGCTTCGTTGCCAATGCCGCAGCGGGCTGCGACACTGGGCGCGCGCGTTACCGCCGCGAACCAGCCGGAAGAGAAATTTCATCATGTCCAGTCTGACGGCCATCGTGACCTGTCTTGCTTTGTTGTTTTACGCGCTTCTGTCGGTGCGCGTCGCCGTCGCGCGGGCCAAATACAACATTAGCGCGCCCGCGACCACGGGGCACCCGGTATTCGAGCGTGCCTTTCGTATTCAGCAGAATACCGGCGAGCAGCTACTGATCATGCTGCCCGCGCTATGGCTGTTCTCGATATTCGTGGCGCCGCTATGGGCCTGCCTGCTTGGGCTGGTGTGGATCGGCGGGCGCATCCTCTATGCGGTCGGCTATATACGCGAGCCGGAGCGCAGGCTTGCCGGCTTCGGCATTTCCTTCGGTGCCAGCGGTCTGCTGCTGTTGGGCGCCCTCATCGGCGCGGCCTGGCAATATCTGCATGCAGGGATGTAGGCGCTAGCGTCTGAGTTAGAGCAAGATTCACGCATCAGGTTGCTTCAACCTGATGCGATCTTGCTCTAGCCCGGGTGATCGGAGAAGACCGCAACCGCTTCCGCCAGCTCGCCGCGCGCGCGTTCCGCAGCGGCCGCGCCCTCGGCGATGATTTCATCGGCCCGGTGAAATTCGAGCAGGCCGATATGACCGAGCTTGGGCGTGATCGAGACATCCGGCGGTTCGCCGGCCAGGCGGCTGCGGGTGATACGGTCCTGCAGGATGTTGAGCGATTGCACCATCACGCCGAACAGGCTGGGTGCGCCGTGTTCGCGCCCGAAGATGCTCTTCAGCCAGCCGGTGAGGCCATGGGGCGTCTGGCGCTCGATGGCCGGCAGCTCGTTCAGCAGATCGAATCCGACGGCGCGCGGAATGCGCTGGCCGGGTGCGCGCGTACGGCCCAAAAGGTCGGCGTTGAGGTTGACGGCGATGACCAGCTGCGCCCCCATGGCGCGGCAGACCGAAACGGGCAGGGGGTTGACCAGGGCACCATCGATCAGCCAACGCTCATTCACCTGGACGGGTGAAAATATCCCCGGCAGGGAAAACGAGGCCCGCAACGCCTCCACAAGATCGCCGCGGTTGAGCCAGACTTCGTGGCCGGTAACCAGATCGGTGGCGACGCAGGTATAGGGAACCGGCAGCTCCTCGATGGCGGTCGTTCCCAGGTGCTCGCGCATCGCCGCCATCAGGCGGTGGCCCGAAATCATGCCGCCGCCCGAGACATGGAAATCGAGATATGTGGCGATCTTCAGCTTGGTGAGTGAGCGCGCCCAGGCCTCCAGCTCATCCAGCTTGCCGGCAAGTTTGATGCCGCCCACCAGCGCCCCGATCGAGGTGCCGCAGACAACGTCGGGACGGATGCCGGCGCGGTCCAGGGCCCGGAGCACGCCGATATGGGCCCAGCCGCGGGCAACGCCGCCGCTGAGCGCCAGGCCGATACGCGGTAACTTCATTGGCTCAGCCTATCATCGAGGCCGCAACTGCGGTACGGCACTTCAGCGGTATGCCGCCTAATTAAGGAAGCTGTCGCTTTCATGGACCTCGATCAGGGTCGGCCGGTCGGCCCTGAAGGCGTCCTTCAACGCCTGGGTCAGGCCGGCGAGGCTCGCGGGCCGTACCGCATGGCAGTGGAAGGCGCGGGCGAGTGCCTGGAAATCGGGATTGCGCGGCTTGACGCCCACCTCGCTGATGCCGAGGCGGTCCATGTCGTTGGCGATCTGGCCCAGCGCATCGTTGTTCCAGAGCAGGATCGCGAGCGGCAGGCCGAGTTCCGCGGCGGTTGCGATCTCCTGCACCGTGAACAGAAGCCCGCCATCGCCGGCGAGCGCCACCACGGCACGGTTCGGCTGGGCGATCTTGGCGCCGATTGCCGCAGGCAGCGCATAACCCAGTGTTCCGAAGCCCTGCGGATGGAACCAGGTCCGTGGCCGGCGGCAGATGAAATGACAGCAGCCGGTGTAGGCGATCTGGGTCATGTCGGAGGCGACGATGCCGTCATCGGGAAGTGCGGCGCGCAATGCGTCCAGCACCTTCACATGCTTCAGCTGGAGGGCTGGCCACTCGGCAAGATTGGCGGATCGTACGGCCGC
>DASXQK010000025.1:0-2569 GCA_036493015.1 Dongiaceae bacterium
CCCACGACATGCTTCTGTACGCCACGCACGATGATGCTGTCGCCCCCGCCCGGCGCCAGGGTCTGCCAGAGGGTCGCATCCTCTTGCAGCGGCGCGCGGCGCTGATCGAGATAGGCGGGAATCAGGTTCGTGCCGTGGCGCAGGCTGCCGGCATCCGGCGCCATTTCGCCCAGCAGGATCTTCAGCAGCGTGGTCTTGCCCACGCCGTTGGCGCCCACGATGCCGATGCGATCGCCGCGCAGGATGCGGGTGGAGAAATCCTGCAGCAGCGCGCGCTCGCCGAAGCGCTTGGCGATGTCCGTCGCCTCGATGACGAGCTGCCCGCCCATGGGGGCTGCGTCGCTGGCGAGATTGGCGCGGCCGGGGCGAAGGATGCGGCGTGCTCGCTCGGCGCGAAGCGCCTGTAGCCGGCGCCGGCGCCCTTCGTTGCGGCTGCGCCGCGCCGTCACCCCGCGCAGATACCAGTACTGTTCCGTGGCGATGCGCTTGTCGAGGCGCTGGGCCTCGCGCTCCTCGCGTTCGATCAGCTCCTTCGACCAAGGGTCGAATTCCTCGAAGCCACCATCGAGCTCGTGCAGCCGGCCGCGATCGAGCCACAGAACCTTTGTCGCCAGGCGCTTCAGGAAGGCGCGGTCATGGCTGATGAACATCATCGCGCCGGAAAACCCCAGCAGAAATTCCTCCAGCCATTCGATGGTGGGCAGATCGAGATGGTTGGTGGGCTCGTCCAGCAAAAGCAGATCGGGATCGCCGGCGAGCGCGCGCGCCAGGCCCGCACGCCTGCCCTCGCCGCCGGAAAGCTCCGCCGGGTTGCGATTGCCATCGAGCCCCAGGCGGTCCAGCAGTGCTGCCACCCGGTGGGCCGGCGCGCCGTCGGCGGCGATGAAATCGGCGAGGCTGGCAAAGCGGGTGAAATCCGGCTCCTGCGCCAGGACGCCGACGGAAAGGCCAGGTTGAATAAACCGGGTCCCGCCATCGAGATCCATGATTCCGGCGAGCAGGCGCAGGATGGTCGATTTGCCGCTGCCATTGGCGCCCACCAGCGCCACGCGTTCGCCGCGGGCGATGGCAAAGCCGATATCGCTGAACAGCGGGCGCCCGCCGAACGTCAGGCGCGCTTCGCGCAGCATGGCGATGGGGGGCGAAGCGGCCATGGGTACTAGGAGATATTCCGCTCTTTGCAAACGCGATCGTAGGCCGCGTTTATATTCGCCAGCCGCTGGGTCGCCATGGCCAAGAATTCCGGCGGCAGGCCCTTGGCCATCAGCTTGTCGGGATGGGTATCGCGTACCAGCTTGCGGTAGGCGGCCTTGATGGCGGCATTGTCCATGGCGCGGGTGACGCCAAGGATGCTGTAGGGATCGCCGAGATCGGGGCCGAGATGGCTTTCGCGCATGCGCGCGAAATCCGCATCATCGAAGCCGAAGATGCGCGAGACCCCGCGCAAATAATTCAGCTCGTCGGTCGAGACGGTGCCGTCCGCCTTGGCGATGTGGAACAGGCCGTCGACCAGCTCTTCCAGGACCCGCGATTTGCGGGGGAACAGCTGGGCGACCTGGCGGGCATAGGGTTCGAAGCCGCGGGCATCACGCCGCGCCTGGTCGAAGATGCGGCCCACATTCTGCTCTTCTTCCGGCGGGATCTTGAACACCTGCTTGAAGGCGACGATCTCGGAACGGCTGACCACGCCGTCCGCCTTGGCCATTTTTGCGCCGAGCGCGATGATGCCGATGGTAAAGGCGATCTGGCGGGTAGCAGCGCGCTCGTCCAGCGGCGGCGCGCCGTCATCGGAATCAGGCTGCGCCATGCTGTCGACGGCGTGGCCGGCCACGGCCCCCAGCAGCGCCCCGATCGGCCCGCCGACGGCGAATCCGGCGGCCCCGCCCACAAGTTTTCCCCAGATGTTCATGGCGCGGCACCATAGAGCAAGCAACCTGATCCGTGAATCTTAAGGTGATCAGGCAGGGAGAGGATATTTGCCGACAGAAGTCGGTTGCAGTCGGCCCGCCGGTCAGTACCCTGCGGGTCCGAAGGAGAGCCCGCACTGTCGCCTGCAGCCCCAAACCCATCCCAGATCCGCATCGTCGATCCGGCCAGCGAGATCATTCTGCCCGGGGTCGAGCTCGACCTGGCCGAAGCGGAAAAGATCGCCTTGCGCCGGCAGAACGAGGGACGGCTCGCCGATGCGGCTATTCTTTATGGCCGGATCGTCGAGAGCGTTCCTAATCACCTGGAATCGCTGCTGGCGCTGGGCGGCTTCGTGCTCAAGACGGGCCGTGTGCCGGAAGCCACCGCCTTGTTCAAAATGGCGGCGGAGGCCGCACCCGACAATGCGGTCGCGCTGACCAATCTGGGCGCCGTTCAGGCCATGCAGGGCAATCTGGCCGAAGCCGAGGATGCTTTCCGCCGCGCAACCGCCCTCAACCCCAACTACGCCGATGCCCATCGCAATCTGGGCGTCACCCTGCATCGACTGGAACGGCTGGACGAGGCGGTCGCTGCACTACGCCTTGCCCTCAAACTTGCCGTTGGCCAGCCGCTGATCGAGCGCAACCTGGCGGCCGTGCTG
>DASXQK010000026.1:0-5502 GCA_036493015.1 Dongiaceae bacterium
CGATGTCGATCAGGCTCAGACCGCGCTTGGCCAGCGCATTCATGAAGCCGACACGCCGGCGCTCGCCGCCATATTCGCGCAGGTGCTGCGAGACAAAGGCAACGCGGCGGTGGCCCAGGCCATAAAGGTGATCGACGATGGTTTCCATGGCGGCACCGTCGTCATGATCGATGACGCCGAGGCGCTTGTCCTTCGGTTCGCCGAAGGAGGCGAGCACCACCGGCACCTCGCGGTCCAGCAGCAGGCCCGGCAGTGTCGAGCCCAGAGAAACCCCGGCGATGATGACGCCATCCACCCGCCGCTCGAGGAAGGCGCGGCCTGCCTCTTCCTCGGTCTTCGGCGCGCATTCGGTATGGGCCGTCAATACGGCGAAGCCAATGGCGCTGGCTGCCCGCTCCACGCTGACGGCGAGCTCGGCATAGAACGGGTTGGCAAGATCAGGAACGACGATGCCGAGCGCCGAGCTCGCACGGGCCTTCAGCGCTCGCGCAATGGCATTGGGGTGATAGCCCATATCGGCGATGGCCTGCTCGACGCGCCTTCGCGTCGGCTCGGCCACCAGGCTCGCACCCCGGATGACATTGGAGACCGTCGATTTCGAGACGCCTGCGCGCCGCGCAACGTCGATCAATGTGCTCAAGCCGCTTCCTTCAGCTGGCCGAGCGCGCGCTGCAGGCCGGTCAGCGAGCGCTGCGTGCCCTCCGGGCCATCATAGCGCGGGTCCTCATGCTCGATGGAGATGACATCGTCATAGCCCGTCTTGCGCACCGCGTTCAGCAGCGCTGTCCATTGGGCGACATCACGGCCTTCGCCGACCGAGGCAAAATGCCAGGGTGCTTCGGCCGGGTTGCTTGGCGGAGCGTAGTGCAGCACGCCGTTCCGGCGGATGCGGTCCTGGTTCAGGATCGTATCCTTGCCATGCATCCAGCCGATGCGATCGCCGATATCCTCGACGACGGTCATGGGATCGATGCCTTGCCACCAGAAATGGCTGGGATCGAGATTGATGCCGACATTGCGTCCGGTATAGGCGGAGAGAGCCTTGAATCCGGCCGTATTGAACACGGTCACGCCGGGATGCATCTCCAGGCAGACCATTACCTCCGGCGCCTCCTTGGCGAGCCGCGCGCTGGTCGCTTTCCAGAACGGACCGACCTCGTTCTCCATCTGCCAGGTGAACAGCTTCTCGTCATCCGCCGAGGTGGCCCAGCAGGGAAAGACGCCGAGCGCCCCACCGGCAGCCCCGGCCGGACACCCGCTCATGGTGACCACCCGCTTGACACCGAAGGCCACCGCCAGATCGACCGCGGCATTGAAGCGCGCCTGGGCGTCCTTGCGCTTGGCGGGATCGGGATGCAGCAGATTGCCCGCCGCGTTCACGGCGGCGAGGCGAATGCCATGCTCCTTCAATTCGCCCTTCAGGCGGTCGCGCTCGGCCGTCGTGCCGATGGTCGCGAGATCGAGATGTGGGCGTGGCCAGGGGCCCCAGGCGCCGACGCCGATCTCCACATCCTTGACGCCGCGTTCAGCGCACCAAGCGAGCATGGCCTTGCGGGGCAGGGCGGGAAGCGAGTCCGAGAAAACGCCGATCCTCATGAGTTTGCCTTTCTGGAAGCGGAAAGCAGGAGTTCGATATCGCGCCTGGCGCCGGCGATCGTCGTCTGGACGGGGGCCTTGCCGGTGGCCGCGGCATGGAAAGCACGCAGTTCGTCGCGGAAGGCCTCTTCGTAGCTCGTCCGGTATTCGGTGGTCTCCAGCGCCAGGTTGTCGCTGCCGCGCCGCACCGTGAGCCTGGTGGGGAAATGGCGCAGATAGGGCGAGGGGAAGACGAGTTCGATAATCCGGTCGGTGCAATAGACCGTGACCCGCTCGGTATAGTCGGGCACGCCCGGAAGGTTTACATGGGTCATGCTGACGCGTCCGCCGCCGGGAAGCGCAAAGGCGAGGAATGCGCCACGCCCCTCGTCGAAGATCGAGCCTTCGCTCGCTTCGCCCGGCATTTCGCAGCGAAGGTGATCCATCAGGCCATGCACGACGGCGACGTCGTGCACCAGCGAGGACAGGAAGCCGCCGCCCAGCGCCCGCGTACCGGCCTCGCCCAGCGTCTTGCCCGCCGCTTCGCGTAGCTGCACCTCGCCCTCGGCGCGGCCTTCCTTGCGCAACGCCGCGGGAATGTCGTCGGGAATAGTCATCGGCAGATGGGCGACGAAGGGATTCTGGTCGGGATCGTTGACCTCGACGGAAATCCACTTCACGTCCTGAACGCGCTTGGGCAGGAAATCCAGCGCCCGGCGGAAGGCCGGGTCATAGCGCTTCATATAGGCGACCTGCACCACCCGCTTGGCGCGCTTCGCCGCCGCAGCAATGGCGTCACAGCCGGCGAGAGTGAGAGCCAGCGGCTTCTCGCACATTACATGCAGACCGGCTTCGAGGGCGGCCACCGCCAGCGAGGGATGGAACGGATCGGGGGCGGCGATCACCACGGCATCCAGCTTTGCCGTCAGCAGTCCCTTCATGTCGGGATAGAGTTCCTTGATGCCATAGCGCGCACCCACGGCCTTGCGCACCGAGGCCGAAGCATCGGCCAAGGCGACAAAGGCGAAGCGCTCGCGCTCTTCCCACAGATAGAAGGCATGTTCGGCCTGGCCGACGAGGCCCGCACCGACCAATCCGACCCGAAGCTGCTTCAAGAGCCCTCCATTTGGAACGATCCAAGTGGACGGGATTGAACAGATTTAGGCCGCTGGCGTCAACGGTAACGGGGCTTAATCCACCGCGGGCGGATCGCTGGCCGGAAAGGATTCCTTCAACGCCTCATCCAGCAGCCGATCCTGATGCTGCTTCTTCGTCTCGTGGCGGCCGACCGGCCGGCCCGCCAGCCAGTTGGCAAGGTTCGTCGCGTACCGGCGGGTCGAACGCTGTGCTGCCGCTGAGCGCAGCAAGCCGTCGCCCAAAGGCTCGGTCACGAAACTGGGTGCGCCCAGCCGCGTATCCCAATTGCAGTCGGTGAAATGATGAAAGGTCGATTCCGCGATGGCGGGTCCGCCCGCTTCCGAAGGTTCGAAGGCGACCGCGAGATTGAAGGTCGCGCCGGTCACCTTGCTGCGGCCCGTGGCGATGATGCGTGCCGTTGGGTCGTTCGTCGGCGCACTGACATCGCCTTCATGGGGATGGGCCGGCAAATAGCGCAGGATGCCATCGCTCTCATCCGGATCACTCAGCACCGGATGCAACGGCTCGACCGGTGTCACGAGCTGGTAATCGCCATTGGCGCCCGAGTGGAAATTGGGCCAGAGGACGTCGGCCGTATAAGGATCGTCGATCGCCCGATGGGCGGGATCGGCGCTGAGATTCTTGCTGTGGAAATGATGGGCCGCGCCGACGCCGCCCAGACTGCAAACCGAACTGCCGAGATCCATATGATCGCGCGTCACCATCAGGCCGCCGCCGGCGCGCCTGAAACGCGAAATGGCAGCGCAATCCTCTGGCGTCAGCCCGTTACCCTCATCGACCGCGAACAGCCACAGCTCGGTGAAATCCGATTTGTCGATGGCGGAGAGAATAGAATCGGGCTGGCCCAGGGGATCGCGGTTGCGGGCGGTCACCTCGAACAACGGATGGCCATGGCCATCCTTCAATCCCGCCAGGTGATCGCGCAGCAGGCTGAAGCGGCCGATATGCCAGCCATCTTCGAAATAGGGCACGGTGGTCTGCAGCAGGATTTTTGCGGACTTGCTCATGGTCTAGTTCCCGGAGTTCGATTCAGACGAAGCGGGGAATGGGTCCGTTATGGGGCGTCATGCGATCGGAGAGATCGAACATCGCCTCATCCACATAGCACCAGCCCCATCCTTCCGGCGGATCGTAGCCTTCGATGATCGGGTGGCGGGTCTTGTGGAAATGCTTCGTCGCATGTTTGTTGATGGAATCATCGCAGCAGCCGACATGGCCGCAGGCCCGGCAGATGCGCAGATGAACCCAGGGATCGCCGGTTTTGAGACACTCCTCGCAGCCGAGCGCGCTGGGCGTCACAGATTTGATCGTCGACATGTGCTTGCATGTCGGTTTTTTGGATGATCGGTCTTTGGGCGGTGGGGCCATGGCATTCCTCTCCGGCGGGCGGGACAGGCGGAATTCTTCTAACATGGTTTTTGCGCGCAAAGATGCAATCACCCGCCAGGATTCAAGAGAAGGCAATTGCAGGAGGGGTCATGATTGAACTTGTACTCGAACAGCGCCGCCGCAGCCTGGGCGGTTTCGACGTCGGTCGGGTGCTGCCCCAGGCAAGCCGCCGCATGGTCGGCCCCTTCGTCTTCTTCGATCATATGGGCCCCGTCGACCTGCCCAAGGGCCTGGCGCGCAATGTCGACGTGCGGCCACATCCGCATATCGGCCTTTCCACCGTCACCTATCTGTTCGAGGGCGAGATCATGCATCGCGACAGCCTCGACAGCGAACAGGCGATCCGGCCGGCCGAGGTAAACTGGATGACCGCCGGGCGCGGCATCACCCATTCCGAGCGCTTCGAAAAGGCGAGGGCCCAGGGCGACCGGGTCCATGGCATCCAGAGCTGGGTAGCCCTTCCCGCCGAAGAGGAGGAGAGCGAGCCTGGTTTTTTCCATCACAGCGGGGCCGATCTGCCGACCTTTGAAGAGCAGGGCCTATCGGCTCGGCTGATTGCAGGTGAAGCCTTTGGCGGGCGGGCGAAGGTCAGGACTCATTCGCCGATGTTTTATGTGCATTGGCAGCTGCAGGCGGGTGCCAAGGGGGAACTGCCGGCCGAGTATCCCGAACGGGCCGCCTATATCGTCGCCGGCGAGGTCGAGGTGGATGGCCAGCGATTTGGCGCCGGCAAGATGCCGGTTTTCGCACCCGGCCAGCCCGTGCTGTTTGCCGCTCTGATGCCGTCCACGGTCATGCTGCTGGGCGGCGAGCCGCTTGGCGAACGCTTCATCGAATGGAATTTCGTCTCTTCGCGCAAGGCGCGCATCGAACAGGCGAAGGCGGATTGGCGGGCGGGGCGCATGAAGCTGCCCGATCGCGATAACAAGGAATTCATTCCGCTGCCGGGCGATCCGCCTCCGCCGGCCAATGCGATGTCGTGAGTGGCGATACGCGCCTTGTCAGCCCTCAACCTCGGTCGTCATGCCCGCGAAGGCGGGCATCCACGTCTTTCATGGGAATGCCAGGAAAGGAAGTCGTGGATGCTCGGCACGGCCTTCGGCCGGCCAAGCATGACGGACAGAAATGTATCTCCGCCCTACCTGGGCGGACAAAGAGTATCCCTCTAACTACTCGTGGCGGCTGGCCTCGAACAGGAACCACACCCGCCGCTCGGCCTCGTCGATCCACACTTCGATGAGGCTCGCCGTCGCCACATCGCCATGCTCGTCGCAAAGGTCGTGCAGGGTGCGCATATTGGCGGCCAGCTGCTTGTTGTCCTCGCGCAGCTCCGCCAGCATGTCCTGCGGCGTGACGAAATCGGCGTCATTGTCCAGCACG
>DASXQK010000027.1:0-1506 GCA_036493015.1 Dongiaceae bacterium
ATGCCGCCGCAGCCTCGATTTCGGCATGGCACGGGGCGAAGAGATGCTGCGCGCCGCCGGCGCCTGGCGGATCGAGCGATTGCCGCTGGCACCCATGACCGGCTGGCATCTGCTGGGCACCGCCCGCATGGGCCGCGATCCGGCGACGTCGGTCACCGACGAACACGGACGCTGCCATGCGGTTGCCAATCTGCTGGTCGCCGACGGCAGCCTGTTCACCACCGTCGGCGCGGTCAATCCGGGTTCAACCATCGGCGCGTTGGGATTGAAGATCGCCGATGATCTGGCGCGGGAAATCGCATGAGCGAGGCCCTGCATCGCGCCATTCTCGCTGCCTTGCTGCCTGGTGAGGATAACCTGCCCGGCGCCCTTGCCGCCGGAATCGAACCAGCCGCTTACGCGCCCCTGCTCGGCCCCATCGCCACGGCGGTCATGGCCAAAGCTGGCAGCGAGCAGGCCTTCATCGCCGGCGATGAGGGGAAGTGCGTCGCCCTGCTGCAATCGGCGCAGCAGGAATTGCCCGATGCTTTCGCTAGCCTGCTCGCTGCCTTGCTGCCGGACTATTACGAATCGCCGGCAGTGCTGCGGGCTTTCGGCTGGCCCGCCCGCCCGCCGCAGCCTCTGGGCCATTCCATCCCCACGATGGACGCTGCGACGGGCACGCGGCTGGAAAAGGTCAGGCTTCGCCGCAAACTCTGGCGCGACGAAGCCTGACCCGGCTCGACAATCCTGTGCTCGCCGTCCGCCGGTGCCCCTTCCCCAAGGTCAAGCGGACCGCTGGCAAGCGCTAGGCTGTCGCCGCCTCGACCTTGCGCGTGGCCTCGCGCAGCGCCGAGACAAGACGGTTCTGCCCGCGGGCCAGTTGCGTCAGCGCAAAACCCCGTTGCGCATCGTCGAGATCGGCCAGTTCCCCCGCGGTCGAGAGGGTCGGCAGCGGCGGTATTGTCAGCGCTGGATCGTGCTTGAAGCGCGCTTCGCGGGTGAAGTTGATGGGCACCAGGATGCGGGCAAGACGCAGGATGACGTCATTGGCCGAAGCCGGCGTAACCTTGCCGGTTTCGATGCCGTCATGGAACGCCTCCAGCCGCTTCACCAGCGCTTCCGCCGCGCGTTTGGCCGGCGAAAGATCGAAGCGGCTGCCGGCCTTGCCCTGGTAGCCGTCGATGGTGGCGACGAATTCGCGCGCCGCCAGGCGCCAGTCGAAGGGCAGCACCCTCGCATTGGCGTTGCGGTAGACCGAGAGCAGATAGACCTTGATGTCGCGTAACAGGTTGTCGCGGTCGGCGATCTCCAGCGTGTCGTTCTCGGTATGCCAGGCGATGTTTCCCCCGCAGCCGCCGACATCGTAGTAGCCCATCGCCTTCTGCTTCTCCGGAGTCATGGTGGATGACAGCATGTAGTAGCTGGAGATGCCGATATTGTTGAAGGAGTAGTCGCCGGCACGGCTGGCGCGATCGGTCTGCACGCTCTTGCCCGCCGCATCGCGGATGGCCTCGGCGATGAAGG
>DASXQK010000028.1:0-11031 GCA_036493015.1 Dongiaceae bacterium
CCGGCGCCACGGTCTGGAGCGGTGACGGCACGATCACCCCGTTGCGCCTGCGACCGGTGGAAAACAACATGCTCGGCGCGCTGGTGGCCGGCAAGAACATCCTGTTTGCAACGCACGGCTTCAACGTGTCGCGCGAAGCCGGCGCGTGCTCGCTCGCGCAACTCGACCAGTTCCTCAATCTTGGCAACAGCGACATCTTCTTCGGCGTTCTCTGGCCAGGAGACTTTTGGCTGCCGGTGGTGAACTATCCGTTCGAGGGCGGGGTTTCGATGCATTGCGGCCGGCTTCTTGCCGATTTCTGCAATCGCAATCTGGCGGCGGCCCAGACTCTCTCCTTCGTCTCGCACAGCCTGGGCGCGCGGCTGGTGCTCGAGGCGGTGAAGAACCTCAACCGCCAGGCCCAATGCGTCTGCTTGACGGCGGCCGCCATAAACCAGGATTGCCTGATGACGGAATATGTCGCTGCGGCCGGGAAGGCGAAGTCAATTTCACTTCTGGCCTCGCGCCGGGACATGGTACTGGGGCTGGCCTTTCCCATCGGCGACCCCATCGCCGATTTCTTCAACGAGGACCACAAGCCCTTTGAGCCGGCGCTCGGTTATGCCGGACCGCCGCTGCCCGCGGCCTCGCCCGTTGTTGCCCCCTGGCAAATCTCCAAGGACGCGGATTACGGTCACGGCAATTACCTGCCGCCAGGAGACAATGTCACGCCAAAGCCGGCGATCCCGGCTGAGAAGTGGTCGGCGGTTGCGGCCTTTATGGCCCGGGCCTTCCGCGGCCAGGCGCAGACTTGGCCGTTCTGAGCAGGATCGGATCACCTCACGGTGGTCCAATGTGGCGATCAGGCGCTAGTCGTCCGGTTCTTTGGGAAACTGGCTGGCGTGTTCGGGAATGACGATCCCCGGCAGCTTGCGCGTGGTCCAGATATGGATCGCCTGGGTCAGATCCAGCGGCTGATCGAGCGAGCCGCCCTTGACGCTGATGGTTTCGCGTTCGGGTGCCCCTTCATGAAACAACCGCGAACCGCAATCGGGGCAGAAAGCGCAATGCAGGGTGCGCCCGCTATCGGTGCCACGCGACCAGCGCTTGGGCGATCCTTGAATCATCCGGAAATCGACCCGCTTTACGATCAGGGAAATGCCGAAGGCCGAGGCCGATTGCTTGCGGCATTCCTTGCAATGGCAGACATAGAGCGCAACGGGCCGACCGGTGACCTCGTAGCGCAGCGCGCCGCACTGGCAGCCGCCGCTGACGGGCTTTTCCTTGCTGGCTTCGATCATGATGCCTCGATCAACTTCCCTCTTGGGCCAATCGCCGGCAGGCACTCTCCAGCCGATGTTCCAGCTCGCTCATGAAGGCCTTGCGCGGCAGGCCGGGCTCGATTGCCGGCAGGAATTCCAGCGTGATGCGGCCCGGCTTCTTGTTAAACGCGCGGCGGCCCCAAAAGAGGCCGGAATTCAGCGCCACCGGCACCACCGGCAGATCGAGATGGCCGTAAAGTGCGGCGACGCCTGGGTGATAAGGCCGATGTTGGCCTGGTACCACCCGCGTGCCTTCGGGAAAGATCAGCAGATCGCGGCCCTGCTGGCGCCGGCGCCCGGCGGTAGCCAGCATGCGTTTCAACGCGCTGGCGCGGCCTGCGCGATCGACCGGAATCATGCCCGCGCGCAGCAGGTAGAAGCCGAACAGCGGCAGATAGAGCAGTTCGCGCTTCAGCACATAGGCCGGAAGATTGAGATAGAGGGCAAAGACCAGCGTGTCCCAGGCCGATTGATGTTTTACCGCATAGATGGCCTGGCGCTGGCGATCGCGATGGTCCAGCCCGATCGCCCGATGATCGAGGCCGACGAGCGAGCGCAACAGCCATAGCGAGACGCGCGCCCATAGCCGGCCGAAGCCATAGGTCACGCGATAAGGGAATAGCAGCACGGGCAATCCCAGGATGAGGATCGCCGATGTCCAGAAATAGAAAGCGATGTTGAAGGAAAGCGAGCGCAGCGCCGCCATCAATATCCTGCCCCTTTGGGCCCCAGCAGGCTGGCGATGAGGGAGCGCGCGAGCGCCAGCAGGTATTTGTCGTATTCGCCGATCAGAAGGCTGGCCGTGCCCGGCGAACGCCACCAGCTTTCGCGATGGACCTGATCGGGAAACACGGGATTGATCAGGATCTCCGCACCGGGCATGGCGCGGCGGAATTCCAGCAGGGTGCGCGGCATGTGATAATCCGCGGTCACCAGCCGCAGCGAGTGGAAGCCCTGGGCCTTCATCCAGGCGGCGGTCTCGGCGGCGTTGCCCATCGTGCTGTCGGCGGCATGGCCGATGACGATGCAGCAATCGACCAGCGAGGCCTGCGGCTTCTCCGCACCAGGCGGCAGGGTCGTCACCAGATCGGCGGTCTTCGTATCGACATTGACGCCGGAGACGAACAGCTTGCCGGCGGCGCCGTGGATCAACAGGCGAATCCCTTCCTGCAGCCGCTCGCTGCCGCCGGTGGGCACCACGATGGCATCGGTATGCTGCTCGGGTTGCTCGACGCTCTCGGGCAACCGGGCGATGAACAGCACGAGGCCGCCGAGCCAGGCAATCGCCAGCAGCACCACCAGCCGCAGCAGCGCTCTCATCTGCCTGTGTCCAGGTTATTATCCAGCAGGCTGTCGACCGCCGCGGACAGATCCTCGCAAACGGCGACCGGCAGCACATGGCGTGGCAGGCCGGCAGCTTGCGCCGCCGCCCCCTTGCCCGTGCGCAACAGGATGCGCCGGCAGCCGGCGGAAGAGGCTGCTTCCAGATCTCTGAGGGCATCGCCGATCATCACCGTGTCTTCGGCCGCGATGCGAAAGCGGCGCATCGCTTCGAACAGCATGCCGGGCGCGGGCTTGCGCCGGGGGCCGGCATTATGGGGCGAATCGGGGCAAAAGAAGATCGCATCGAGCCGGGCGCCGGATCGGGCCAACTCGTCCGCCAACTTCTCATGAATGCGCCCCAGCATGGTCTCGTCGATGATGCCGCGCCCGACTACCGATTGATTGCTGCAGACGGCGACCAGCCGGCCGGCGGCATTCAGCCGCGCCACGGCTTCGGCCGCGCCCGGCAGCAAGACCAGCTCGCCGGGCGTCTTCACCGAATCCTCGCGATCGACATTCAGAACGCCGTCGCGGTCCAGCAGCACCAAACGCATCGGCTGAGCCTATTGAGAGAGAAGCGTGCCTAGAGAATCCGCCGCAGAGAGCGAAGCACCGTATATCGGGCGGTGGCCATCGCCAAGAGCGCGCCAGCCAGCGGCAGGGATGCCACCGCCAGCCATTGCAGCGGGCGCAGCGCCAAAGTACTGCTGCCGAGGCCAGGCAGCCAGCGCTGCGCCGCCAGGAAGATTCCCGCGGCCACACCGGCACCGACGATGCCGCCCACAAGGCCTCGGTTGAAGGCGTGGCGCTGGAACTGGCTCGCCACGTAGCCATCATGGGCGCCCACCAGATGAAGGATCTCGATGACCCGGCGATGGGCGGCAAGGCCCGCACGGGCGACGAAGACGACGGTCAGCGCCGCCGCCAGGCCGATCAGCAGCAGCAGGCCCAGAAGTGCCAGATTGGCAGCCTCTGCCCCCTTGACGATCGCGTCGCGCCAGCGGCCTTGGTCGTCGATCGCCGCACCAGGCGACACGCCCTGCAAGGTCGTGGTGAGCCTCGTAAGGTCGACGGTGGCGCTGCTGTCGAGGGTGACCGCGATCAGATCGGGCAGTGGCAGATCGAGCTGTGCTGCATCGGCGCCAAGCCAGGGCTCCAGCAACCGCGCCTTGTCGGTATCGCTCAACAGGACCGCACTTCTAATACCCGGCACGCCCGCCAGGCTGGCGAGCGCGCGGCTGCGCCGGTCGGCCGCAGCCGTGCTGCTTTCGCCTTCGACCGGGGGAAGCTGCACGGTGAAAGCGGCCTCGATGGCGCCGCGCCAATGGGCGAGCACATTGTCGACGGCCATACTGCCGGCCAGCGCCAGCGCCGCCAGAAACACCATGAATCCGATGATGGCCGGCAGGAACAGGCCGGCGTTGTCGCGCTCTAGAGGCAGATCGCGGCGAGGCATCAGCTGCCTGCCGTTTCGTTATGCGCCGATTGGGCGCGCGCCGCTTCGTGCGGGTCGAACGCGCGCAGACTGTGATTTTCGATGCGAATCTGGCGGTGGTGGAAGCGCGACACCAGGGATTCGTTATGGGTTGCGACGACGACTGTGGTGCCGAGCTTGTTCAACTCCTCGAACAGGAAGAGGAGCCTGAGGCCGATCTGATCGTCGACATTGCCGGTCGGCTCATCGGCCAGCAACAGGCTGGGCCGGGTGATGACGGCGCGCGCGATGGCGACACGCTGCTGCTGGCCACCGGAGAGCGTTGCGGGCAGTGCATCCAAATGCTCGCCCAGCCCCACCCAGGCAAGCAGTTCGCGCACATTCTTCTGCAACTCGGATTCGCGCTGGCCCAGGATGCGCAGCGGCAGCGCCACATTGTCCAGCGCCGAGAGATGCTCGATCAGCCGAAAATCCTGGAAGACCACGCCGATGCGCCGGCGCATCTCGGTGATTTCCCGGCGCGAAAGCTGCGCCACATCGCGGCCGAACAGGCTGGCCCGCCCGCCGATGGGGCGCAGCGCCAGATACATGACGCGCAGCAGCGACGACTTGCCGGCGCCGCTTTGCCCGACCAGGAAATGGAACGAGCCCGGCGCCAGGCTGAAGGAGACGTTGTGCAGAATGTCCGGGCCGGCGCCGTAGCGCAGCAGCACATCGTCGAAAAGGACCAAGTCGCAATGTCCTTGTGCGGAAGCCGTAATGGCGATTTTCGAGTCGCGCGGAGAATGACACAGCCCGCTCATGGGCGCAAAGCGGGATGGGATGCGGGATAGGATCTGCTCTATCTCTCACCCTTCGGCAAGCTCAGGGTGAGTATCCTGAGTGCCACCAGCGCTGGATTGTTACAACTTCGCTGGTAAACGCGCTTCACCGGGTGATGGCTTGCGCGTGGCGGCGATTGCGCTCATATGACAGCCCGCGATGTAACGGTGGCGCCGCGTGACATGTCCCCTATAGACAATTATTTCGACCGCAGCGGGCGGGTGAGCCGGCCGCCCTACCGCCGGCTGTGGCGCGAAGTCGGCTCGTTTTGCTTCGAATATCCCAAGGCGCCCGATCCCAGCGAATTCGAATCCGGCGATGGCCATGTGGTGCTGGTGATCCCGGGCTTTCTGACGCCCGACGCGAATACCGGGCCGTTGCGCCGTTTTCTGAAACGTTGCGGCTATCGCGCCTTCGGTTGGGGGATGAACGTCAATTTCGGCCCGACGCCGCGGCTGGTCGCGGGGCTCGAGCGGCGTTTCCAGGAATGCCGGGCGCTGTCCGATGGTCCCATCAGCGTCATCGGTATCAGCCTCGGCGGCCTGTTCGCGCGCAATCTCGCTTTCGAGCATCCCGGCGATATCCGCCAGGTGATCACACTGGTCAGTCCCTATCGCCTGCCGACCGCCAGCACGATCGAACCCTTGGTGCGGATCTGTGCGCCCTTCTTCAGCCGGGAGGTGGACGTGGCGCGGCTCTCCACGCCGCTGCCGGTACCCTCGACCGCCGTCTACACCCGCGAAGACGGTCTGGTGGCCTGGGAGACCTGCCGCGGCGACGAGCCCAAGGGATTGTCGGTCGAAGTATCCGGCAAGCACGTCACCATCTGCCGCAACCCCGCGACCTTGCGCACCGTCGGTCGCCGGTTGGCCGAAATCCGCGCATAGAGAAAGCGGCCTGCCCAGAGATTTGGCGGGAACAGACCCGGCTATCTTGCCCCCTACCTTGCACCTCAATTGCAACGGACCTATAAGGCTCGGGGGAGAGGTTACGACCATCCGATGATCGTCAGCTGTCCAGCCTGCTCGACGCGCTACCTGGTCGAGCCCTCGGCCCTTGGGCCGGACGGGCGGGTGGTGCGCTGTGCCAAATGCGCGCACAGCTGGTACCAGGCGCCGCCGGACGATATGCCCCATCAGGTCGATCTGGCCATCCCGCCGGCGGGCAGCGTGCCGTTGCCGCCGCGTCCGAAGGCAGCCTCCGGCGCCTCGCTTGGCGCGGGCTTGCCGTTGCTGATCCTGGTGCTGCTGGCGCTTGCCGTTGCCGGCGGATATTTTTTGCGCGAGCGCATCGTCGCCGAATGGCCAAAGACCGCTCAGCTCTATGAGCTGATCGGCCTGCCCACCAAGGCGGTGGGTGCCGGTCTCGAAATCGCCAATGTCAAATTCACCCGCCAGGAAGTCGCCGGTCTGGTGGTCTTCCAGATTCAGGGCGATATCTTCAACAAGACGGAAAAAGAAATTTCCGTTCCGCCGCTGGATATCCCGCTGCAGGACGTGTCGGGAAAACTGCTGATGGACTGGACCTTCTCGATCGAGCGGTCGAGCATCCAGCCTGGTGAAACCATCAAGTTCAATACCGAGATCAAAAACGCGCCGGCCGCGACGGCCAAGTTTATTGTCACCTTCGCCGGCGGTAGCTGATCTTCCCGCGCTGGGCGATACTCGCCGCCGCCGCTGGGCAAGTGCGGAACCGCCGGCGGTTACCACCCTTGTGGTTGCGGCGCTGGCTGCGCCCGATTATCTCGTTGAAATCGAAGTGACGGCGGCGCGCTGAAAAAGCCGCCGGCGAAGTCAACGGGATGAGAGTTGCCTTCGCCGGCGCGAGCGAGGACGCGCCCCTCTCCTGGATGCGCCCCAGCTGTCAGGCTGGCGGCAGTCGCCGCTGGAGCAAGATCGGATCAGCTTGGATCAACCTGATCCGTGAATTTTGCTCTAACTCTTTTTGGCTAGCGGCTGATTCACGCCTCACGTTGAGTCAACGTGAGGCGATCAGACGCTAGGAGGTATAGGCCGCAGTCGCGCTGAATACCTCGTCGAGCCTCTTGTCTTCGCCGAACGGGGCGAGATGCTGGGGCCACCCAATGCCCGGCATCAGCCTGGGATCGGCGATTGCCGTGCCGAATGTCTGCTTGATCGGAATCACGCCGGCCCAGACCGGCAGCGTGTAATCGGGCTCGTCATCGATTGGTGGGCCGGTGCGCACCTTGGCCGAGGCTTCCTCGATGGTCATGCCCAGCACGGTGGTGCCCTTCAATTCCTGGGTATCGACCGCGCGAAGCTCGCGATTGCGTCCGGGAAAGACGCGCTCGACATAGGCGTTCACCGCCGCCTCTTTTTCCTTCGGATCGTCGATGCGCTGGGCCAGGCCAAACGCCATGACCGAGCGATAGTTGACCGAGTGATGAAAGCCGCTGCGCGCCAGAACCAGCCCGTCGAAATGAGTGACGGTCAGGCAGACCGGCAGGCCGCCTGCCTGGTTGCGCAGCATGCGGCTGGCGGAAGAGCCGTGCCAATACAGCCGGTCGCCTTCGCGCCAATAGCCGGTCGGCGTCACGAAGGGTTGGCCGTCGATGACATAGGCGATATGGCAGAGAATATTGGAATCCAGGATCGCGTAGACATCGGCGCGCTCTTGCGAGCCGCGCTTGGGCAGGCGCTTGACCTTGGAGCGCTCGCTCACCGGAAAGCGGCTGGATAGATTCATTAACGAAAACTCCCTCTTGCGGTGGACGGTTTGTGGGACTAAACCGGCCCCAAGGCTAGGGCCATTCAATGCAGAATAGAAGAACCACTTTACCAGGCGAAGGCGCCCGTGCGGCGGGCTGAGGCTATGGCGGCCCTGCTGCCAGTGGAGGTGGACGCCACGCGGGGCGAGCCTCTGCACCGCCAGGTCTATCGCGAGCTGGCGCGGCTGATCTTGGCCGGGCGTATTGCCGCCGGCAGCAGGTTGCCTTCCAGCCGCGAACTGGCCCGCGAGTTGGGCGTCGCTCGCAATACCGTGCTGGCCGCCCTCGATCAGCTAACCAGCGAAGGCTACGTCGAGGGCCGGCGCGGCTCAGGCACCTATGTCGCAACCGACCTGCCCGATACGCCGCCGCTGGCAGCCGACGGTAGCGCCGCCCGAAGCAAGGCGGCACGCGCGATGCACCGGCCGCCCGTCGCCTCTCACGCCAACATGCTGGCCGACGGCCGTCATGCGCCAGCCATGCTTACCGGTCTGCTGGCGCCGGGCATGGCCGATCCCGGCGAGTTTCCCTTCGACTTATGGGCGCGGCTTCTGGCCCGCACATGGCGCAGGCCCACCCAGGCGCTCGCCGCCGGCGGGGCGTCGGCGGGATATCTGCCGCTGCGCCAGGCCATCGCCGACTATCTGCGTCTGCTGCGCGGCGTGCGCTGCGAGGCGGAGCAGGTGATCATCGTCTCCGGCACGCGACATGGCCTCGATCTGACGGCGCGCCTTCTGCTGTCGGCGGGCGATACGGTCTGGCTCGAGGATCCGGGATATCCCGGCCTTCGCGGTCCGCTCGCAGTTGCCGGAGCCCAGCTGGTGCCGCTGCCCGTGGATGACGAAGGCATCGATCTTTCCATGGCGCCGGCGAGATCGCGGCCGCGCTTCATCGCCGTCTCGCCCTCACACCAGTATCCCCTCGGCATGACCATGAGCCTGCCGCGCCGCCTGCAATTGCTGGAACGCGCACGCCAGTCCGACGCCTGGGTGTTCGAGGACGATTACGACAGCGAGTGGCGCTATCGCGGCCGTCCGCTGGCGGCCCTCCAGGGTCTCGATAGCGATGGCCGGGTGATCTATGCGGGCTCGTTCTCCAAGGTTCTGTTCGCCTCGCTGCGCATCGGCTATCTGGTCGTGCCGCCCCAGGTGGTGGATGCCTTCCTCAGCGCGCGCGCCACGCTGGACGACCAGCCAAGCCTGATCGCCCAGCCAGCACTGGCCGCCTTCCTGGCCGAGGGGCATTTCGCCGCCTATCTGCGCCGCCAGCGGCGCATCTATCGCGCCCGCCAGGAACTGACGCTTGCGGCCTCCGGCAAGCATCTTGCCGGGCTGCTGGATGTGCCGCCCGATTCCGGCGGGCTGCATCTGGTGGGTTTCTCGACACCCGAGCTGGTGCGGCGCATGGATGACCTTGCTGCCAGCAAGCGAGCGGCCGCTGTCGGCATCTCCGTACCGCCGCTATCGAAATACTGGTTTGGCCGGCCGGGCCGTCAGGGCCTGATGCTGGGCTACGCGGCGATGGCGGAAGCCTCGATCGAACCAGCAATCCAGCGCCTGGCCGAGGCGCTGACGCGCCGCGCAGCACCACAGGCCAGAAGCGCTACCCCGCCGCCAGTTTCTTGATTGCCGCGGTCAACGGCCGCGCGGCCTTGACGTAATCCGCCCAGGGTTTTGATTTGGCCAATGCCGCCGCCGCGGTGCGGATCGTATAGCGCCGCGGGTCCAGGCCAGCGCGCACCTGCGGCCAGAGCAGCGGCATTGAAATCGTGGCGCCTTCGCGCGCACGCGGCGAGAGTGGCGCCACGGCCGTCGAGGTACGGTCGTTTCGCAGGTAGTCCAGGAAGATGCGCTTCTCGCGCTTCGCCTTGGCCATGTTGATGAGATAGCGATCGGGACTGTCCATCGCCATGCGGCGGCAGACCTCCTGCGCGAACGCCTTGGCCGTGGGCCAATCGAGCCCGGCCTTGCCCGTTACGCTCAGCGGTGTGACCACATGCAGACCCTTGCCGCCGGTGGTCTTGCAAAAGCTGACGAGGCCCAGTTTCTCCAGCCTGTCGCGCATTTCGCGGGCGGCATCGACGGTGTCGTTGAAGGAAAGGCCCGGGCCCGGATCGAGATCGAAGACGAGGCGGCCCGCGGTTTCCGGATCGCCCGGCGCGCAGTTCCATGGGTGCAGCTCCAGGGTTCCGATCTGCGCTGCGGCGGCGAGGCCCTCGATGCGGTCGATCTGCAGATAAGGCTTCTTGTCGCCGCGCACCTTCGCCAGGTCCAGCAGGTTCGACATGCCCGGCATGGCGTGACGCTGGAAGAAACTCTCGCCGCCGATGCCATCGGGCAGCCGCAGGATGGAGCAAGGCCGCCCCTTGATATGGGGCATCATCCACTCGCCGATGGATTCAAAGTAGCGGGCGAGGTCCAGCTTGGTCACTGGCTTGCCGTCGCCGGCATCGGGCCAGAGCGCCTTGTCTGGTTTGGAGATCGTTACCCCCATCACGGTTGCATTGCCGCGCAATGCGCCGGCGGGGGCGTTACTACGCGAGGACGCTGCACGTGTTTTTGTCGAGCCCTTCATCCCTTGTCCCCCTGGCGTTGCCGGTATCCGTATCGGCGTCGTTGCCGGCGCCGGGTCTTCTGCTTCGACGCTATCGGCAGGCTTGTCCTCGCGCAGGCCCTTGAACGAGGCCTGCCTCACCATGCCGGAACCGGTCCAGCCCGCGAACTCGATCTCCGCGACAAGCTTGGGCTTCAACCAATGCACATTCGCTTCGCTTCGCGGCGCATCCTTATCGCTGAAGGGGCTGGTCTTGCTGGCGGCGGCCTTCAGCTTTTCTGACAGGCCCCTGGTCACGCCCTTGTTGAACCCGGTGCCGACGCGGCCGAGATAGACCAGATGCTTGCCGCGATGCACGCCCACCAGCAGCGAGCGCAGATGCTCGCCATCGCCGCTCCATCCCCCGATGACGACTTCATGACCGGCGCGCGACTTCGCCTTGGTCCAGCCATTGCCGCGCCCTGAGCTATAGGGCGCATCGACGCGCTTGGAGACGATGCCTTCCAGGTCCATCTGCTTTGCAGATTGCATGAGGGTCTCGCCATCGCCCGCGAAATGCTCGACGTAGCGGATGACGGCCTTGCCTTTGAGTTTGGCCTTGTTCAGGAGAGCAGCAAGCTGTTCCTTGCGTTGGCCAAGCGGCAGGTCACGAAGATCCTGGCCTTGGGCGAACAGAAGATCGAAGGCGAAGTAAATCAGATCGTCGCCGTTGCCCTCGGCAAGCGCCGCCTGCAAGGCAGCAAAATCCGGCGCGCCCTTGTCATTAAGCGCCACCACTTCGCCATCGAACAGGCAATCGGGCAGGCTGCGCGCGGCCTTGGCGATGGCGGAGAACTTCTCTGTCCAGTTCAGACCCGCGCGTGTCAGCA
>DASXQK010000029.1:0-3389 GCA_036493015.1 Dongiaceae bacterium
CTAGTCCGGATTTCGCGCCTGTGCCGCGAGCGGCGAGAGGGGCGGCCCGGCACTGGCTAGATCGCCGTTCGCCAACCCCTTTCTGCCCCTGTGCTGTGACGTTTGCGCAGGGGCCGTTTGTTTGCATGGCTTGGGGTGAGCCGTTATGGTACGCCCCGCTTTGGGCTGTCCCGGTTGCCGTTCGCTGCTGCAGCGAGGGTGGTGCAGGCAGCTGAACTGTTGCATGGGGACGGAAAGCAGACGGCACCGCGATGAGCCGTGCTGAGGGCCGCCCCGTTTGAGGAACGCCGTGGCTGACATCTTTAAAGAAGTCGATGAAGATCTGAAACGCGATCAGGCGCTGGAGCTTTGGCGCAAATACGGGCGATACATCATCGTCTTTGCTGCCGCCGTGGTGATTGCGACCGCCGGAATCGTCGGCTGGAACAACTACCGCGAACATCAGCGCGAGGCCGATGGCCAAGCCTTTGCGCTCGCCTTCCAACTCATCGACAAGGGCGATGCCGCCGCCGCTTCCGCCGCCATGGCCGATATCGCCGCCCATGGCGGCGCTTATCGCATCCTGGCGAAGCTGCAGCAGGCCGCCTTCAAGCAGAATGCCGGCGATAAGCCAGGTGCGATTGCGATCTATGACCAGATATCTGCGGACGACAGCGCGGATAAGCCCTTTCGCGATCTCGCAACCTTGCTGTCGGCCATGGCATCCGTCGACAAGGGCGATGGCGCTGCAATCGACAAGAAGCTGCAGCCTCTGCTGGCGGCAGACTCGGCCTTCCGCCCCTCGGCCATGGAAATCCAGGGCTTGCTTGCACTGAAGGGCGGCAATCTCTCGGCCGCTCGCAAGGTTTTTCAGCAGCTGGCCGATGATACGACCACGCCCAGCGGGTTGCGCCAGCGGGCAACGCAGATACTCACCTGGATCGGCGAGCAGGGAGGAGCCTGATGACGGCCCTGCTCGGCATCAGAGGTTCGCGCAAGGTCTGGCGCAGCTTCGCGCCGCTGGCCCTCGCCGCACTGGCGCTTTATGGCTGCGCCGAGGCGAAGAGCTTTCTCGGCATGGGCAGTTACAAGCAGCCGCTGCCGGGCACGCGTGTTTCGGTGCTGCAGCTCAACCAGTCTATGGTGGCCGATCCGTCGCTGGCCGATGTGAAGGTCCTGTTGCCGCAGCCCTTCGCCAATCCCGATTGGCCCCAGGCCGGCGGTTATCCGAGCCACGCCATGCATCATCTGGCGCTGGGCAACAGCCTGAATGCCGCCTGGACGGTAAGCGTGGGCACCGGCGACAGCTCCAATCACAAGCTGCTTTCCGAACCTATCGTGGCGGAAGGCCGGGTCTTCATCATGGATGCCCGTTCACGGGTCAGCGCCTTTGACGCCGGTTCGGGCGCCGAAGTCTGGCGCATCGACGTAGCCAAGGACGTGGATAGCGACAAGCTGCTGGGCGGCGGGCTCGCCTATGACGACGGCAAGATTTTCGTCGCGACATCCTTTGCCCAGGTCATCGCGCTGGATGCGCGCAGCGGCAAGGAGCTGTGGCACACCACGCTCTCGGCGCCGATGCGCGCCTCGCCGGCGGCGAGTGACGGCCGTGTCTTCGTTGAGACCATCGACAACAGCCTTTATGCGCTGGCCCAGCAGGATGGACGCAAGCTGTGGTCGCATAGCGGGATTACCCAGAGCGCGGGCTTGCTCGGCGGCACCACGCCCGCGGTACTCGGCATCGAGGTGATTGCAGCCTATAGCTCCGGCGAAATCTTTGCGCTGCGTGCCGATTCCGGCCGCACCTTGTGGAGCGAGAACCTCGCGGGCCAGGCACGCACCGGCGCCATCGCCACGCTCGCCGATATCCGCGGCCGGCCGATCATCGATCGCGAACTCGTCATCGCCATCAGCCATAGCGGCACCATGGCCGCCATCGACGCCAAGCGCGGTGGTCGCGTCTGGGATGCCGATTTCGGCGGCAGCCAGTCGCCCTGGGTAGCGGGCGATTACATTTATGTGCTGACCAACGAGCAGGAGCTGCTCTGCCTGACCCGGGCCAACGGCCATGTGCGCTGGATCTCGGCCCTGCCCAAATATACCGATCCGCCCGACAACACCGAGATCATCCTGTGGCAAGGGCCGATCCTGGCAGGCGACCGGCTGATCCTGACGGGCACTGACGGCAAGGCGCTCGCCGTTTCGCCGTATACGGGCAAGCTATTGGGTCAGATCGACCTGCCTGCGCCAACGCATCTGCCGCCCATCGTCGCCCATGGCACGGTCTATATCCTTTCCGACAACGCGGATCTGACGGCGCTGCGCTAGCTCGTCTTTGGTCGACTTACGAATTCCCTCTCCGCACAAAGTGGGGAGAGGGAGGGGCCCATCGCGAAGCGATGGGAGGGTGAGGTGTTTTTCCGTTATGCCCACCTCACCCGCTCGCTGGCGCTCGCACCCTCTCCGCCCTAAAGGGCAGGCGAGGGACAAGAAGGAAGCCCGTATTTAAACTGCTACGTTCATAAGAAAGCTCTCGCCGCTCCATCATGTCCTTCACCGTCGCCATCGTCGGCCGGCCCAATGTCGGCAAATCGACCCTGTTCAACCGTCTGGTGGGCAAGCGCCTGGCCATTGTCGACGATACGCCGGGCGTGACGCGCGATCGCCGGCGCGGCGAAGCCCATATCGGCGATCTGGCCTTCACCGTGATCGATACGGCGGGCTACGACGATGCGAAGGGCGAGAACTTGGCCGCGCGCATGCGCAGCCAGACGGAACAGGCCGTGGCCGAAGCCGATGCGGTGGTGCTCACGATCGATGCGAGGGCCGGACTGATGCCGCTCGACTCGTCCTTCGCCGGCTGGCTGCGCAAATCGGGCAGGCCGGTGATCCTGGTCGCCAACAAGAGCGAAGGCCGGGGCGGTGAAGCCGGCCGCATGGAGGCCTCGCGCCTGGGCCTCGGCGATGCGATTGCGGTCTCCGCCGAACATGGCGAGGGGCTCGGCGATCTTTATGACGCGCTGGCACCGCTGGCCGCGGCCAAGGGCGAAGCAGTCCAAGAAGACGGCGCGATTCATGAGGGCGAGATCGAGGAGGATGACGAGCCGAAGGCCCTTCAGCTCGCCATCGTCGGCCGGCCGAATGTGGGCAAGTCGACCCTGATCAACCAGCTGATCGGCGAAGAGAGGATGTTGACCGGGCCCGAGGCCGGTATCACCCGCGATGCCATCGCGGTCGATGTGCAATGGCAGGGCCAGCGGTTCCGGATGCACGATACCGCCGGGCTGCGCAAGCGCGCGCGGATCGACGAGAAGCTCGAAAAGCTTTCGGTCGCCGACGCGCTCAATGCGGTGCGCTTCGCTGAGGTCGTGATCGTGCTGATGGACGCCGAGAAGCCATTCGAGGAACAG
>DASXQK010000030.1:0-2422 GCA_036493015.1 Dongiaceae bacterium
CGCTCCATCAATAGATCGGCGGCCCGGCGTGCCAGATCGTGGTTGTGGCCGCGCACGGCGCGGCCGCCGATGCGTTTGTAGAAGTCGATGGCCGCCGGCACCGCAAGCCAGGCGGACGGGTCGCGCGTACCGGTCCAGCCGAACTCCATCTGAAAGCCCTTGCCGAAACCATGAGAGATCACGGTGGGGTGCAGCCCCTCCTGCGCCTCAGCCGCCGCCCACAGGAAGGCCGCACCCTTCGGCGCGAACAGCCATTTATGGGCATTGCCGGTGACCCAATCGGCCCCCAGCGCCGTCACGTCGAAATCGATATGCCCGGGCGCATGGGCGGCATCGAGCAGCACGCGGGCGCCGACTTTTTTCGCCGCCGCGGCGATCTCCACCACCGGCAGGATGGTGGCGGTGGGCGAGGTGATGTGATCCAGCACAACCAGTTTCGTGCAATCGGTAATCTTGGCCGTCACCGCATCGATGATCGGCTGCGGTCCTTGCAGGGGAAACGGCAGATGCGCCTCCACCAGCAGGGCGCCGCTTTCCGCCGTCACATGACGCAGGATGTTGCGCACGGCGGGATAGATGTGATCGGTGATCAGGATCTCGTCGCCCGGCTTGAAGTGCAGCGAACGCAGCACGGCATTGCATCCGGCTGTCGCGTTCTCCACAAAAGCCAGGTCGGCCGCGCTGGCGCCGACGAATTCTGCCAGCACCGCACCGGCCTCGCTCAACCGGCCCGGCAACTCGCGCGACATGAAGCGCACCGGCTGGGATTCGAGCCTGCTGCGCAGCTCACCCTGAACCGCCAGCACCTCCTTCGGTGCCGCGCCGTAGCTGCCGTGATTGAGGAAGGCCATGTCGGGCTCCAGCGCGAAGCGCTCGCGCATGCCGGGGCCGAAATTGGCGATCATCTAAACTCTCCCTCACCCCAATCACGAATTACCGGTTAGCGCCGCCAGCAGGAAGGCGATCAGCACATAGCCCATCACCTTGTGCAGATAGGAATAGTATTTCGGCCAGGATTGCAGGTCGAACGAGTTATGCTCGCTGCGCAGCGTGACGAAGGGCAGCAGGGTATCCAGGCTGTAGATCAGGCGGTCGACGAAGCGCATCTGGCGCAGCCGTACCGCCGGATCGAAACCGAAGATGACGGCGCCCAGCGGCACCAGGGCGAGAATCCATAATCCCGCACGCTGCGGATACAGGCCGAAGCCGATGATGGCCCAGCGCATCGCCTGCCAGAGCCAGGCAATGCCCGTTGAATTGTGCCATTCGCGCAGGTTGCCCGCGTACAGCACTTCCTTCGCCTTGTCGGCATAGCCGGCTGCCTTCAGCACGTCGGAGAGCGTGCGATAGGGCTGCGGGGAATATTGTGGCTGTTTGGCCAGCCAGTCGATGAAGGCCGCGGACTCGCGCGCGGTCACCTCATTGGCATTGCCCGCCTCGCGATAGCCGCCAAGCTGCTGATAGGTAAATCCTTCCAGATCGAGTTCCGTCGGCCAGGCCTGCGGCAGATCCTGCAGCGCCTTGGCGTTGACATTGCGCAAGGTCAGCCGCGCATCCTTGCCCCAGCTGATGTCCGCATAGCCCTTGCTGGCCAGCCGTATTTCAGCGGCGATGGTGGAACCGGTCAGATCGACCGAGTTGAACCGCCCTGCCGTCAGATCGAGATTGGCCCCGATATGGGCGAAGGTCATGCTGAGCGGCCCGAGGATGCTCGCATCCTCGGTGATGCTGAGGCTTTGGCCGATGGTGATGCCGTCGAGATCGACGCCCTTGGCGAATTGCGACTGGCTCAGCACCATGCCGCCATCGACCTTGGCGAAGGGCAGGCTGACCGCGTCATCGAACCGCGCCTGACGGCCCAGCGCCAGCAGATGGCCGATATGCGCGGCCGGCATGGCGAGCGCGCCCGCCACATGCGAGCCATCGAAACGCATATTGCTGCCGATATCGGCATCGGCCAGCGTCACCGCCTTGAATGTCGCCTTGCCGTCCAGCAGCAGATCGCCGCCGACCTTGATGCTGTTCATGTTGAGCGGCCCGTTCACCACCGCCCCGGTCATCAGCAGATTGCCTGCGATGCTGGAGCCCGGCAGATCGATCTTTTCGAGCTTGCTCAGCTGCAAAAACAAATCGCTGCCGACCTGGATGTTCTCCAGCCAGGCCCAGCCCTTGATCTCGCTCTCGCGCAGGGTCAGATCGCCCGCCACGTTGGCGCCCAGCAGGTTGACCCCCGGCAGGTGGCTGGCCTTGATGCTGAGATTATGGGCGACGTTCAGCCGCTCCAGATTGAATCCACGGCTGACAGTAATGGTGTTGAAATCGGCGCTGCCGGCGATGGTGGCGCGCACCAGGCTGAGATAGGCGACCTCGGCCCCATCATTGAATTTCAGATTGGCGCCGAATTTGGCCCCATCGAGATCGA
>DASXQK010000031.1:0-6094 GCA_036493015.1 Dongiaceae bacterium
GTGAAGGGACCGCAGAAGCTGGGCATGAAGGCGATCCTGTTCATCGCCACGCGATCGACCGACAAGGACAAGACCAGCGCCGACGCCGTCTGTGCTGCCCATGACGAATTGCTGGCGACCATCGACCGGCTCGCCGGCTAACCACCGGCCGCGGCATGCCCATAGCCAGCGCCGCCGGGTTTGCTGCCCTTCGCAACCGCGACTTTGCCTTTTATATTTCGGCGTCGTTCCTCGCCACGATGGCTCTTGCCATGCAGAGCGTGGCGCTGGGCTGGCAGATCTATTATCTGACCGGCAAACCCTTCGACCTCGGCCTGGTCGGCCTCGCCGAATTCCTGCCTGCCTTCGCGCTGGCGCTGGTCAGCGGCCAGATCGCCGACCATTTCGACCGCCGCATGGTGGTTTTTCTCGGTCTGCTGGCGGAGGCGCTGGCCGCCTCCGCGCTCATCGTCATGGTGGCGCTGGACCGGGTCAGCGTGGCGGGCATCCTGACGGTCGCCTTCACCTTTGGGCTCGCCCGCGCGATCTCCACCCCGGCGCAGCGCGCCATGATGCCGAACCTGATTCCCCCGAACGATTTCCCCAGCGCAGTGGCCTGGTCGGGCATTGGCTGGCAGATCGCCACCATCGGCGGCCCGGCGCTCGGCGGCTTTCTCTACGCGGTCGGCCCGATCGTGGTTTATAGCGCCGTGACGGCCGGCCTGGTCGCCGCGGCCGTCGCGATGTTCATGCTGCGCCCGCAGCGCGCAGCCACGACGTCACGCGAACGGCCCACGGTGGAATCCCTGCTCGCCGGCGTACGCTTGATCTTCAACCACAAGATCCTGCTGGGCGCGATTTCGCTCGATCTCTTTGCCGTGCTGTTCAGCGGTGCCGCGGCATTGCTGCCGGTCTTCGCCAAAGACATCCTGCATACCGGGCCCGAAGGTCTTGGCATCCTGCGAAGTGCACCGGGGCTGGGTGCCGTCGGTATCGCGCTCTTTCTGACCCAATGGCCGCTGACCCGGCATATCGGCCGGCGTCTGTTCATCGCGGTCGGCATCTTTGGTTTTGCCGCACTCGCCTTCGGCCTTTCGACCAGTTTCTGGATTTCCTTTGCAGCGCTGGCGGTGCTGGGTGCCGCCGACAATATCAGCATGTATATCCGCGGCTCCATCGTGCCGCTGGCCACGCCCAATGTGCTGCGCGGCCGGGTGGTCGCCGTGGAATCGGTCTTCATCGGCGCCTCCAATGAACTCGGCGCTTTCGTCGCCGGTACGGGCGCTGCCTTCCTGGGGCCGGTGTTGGCGGTGGTGACAGGCGGCAGCATCACGCTCTCGGTCGCGGTCATCTGGTCATGGCTGTTCCCCGAGCTGCGCAAGGCCGACCGGATGGAATCGGTCCGGGCCGACTTCCCGCCGCCGGAAGGCGACGGTAAACTCCCGGTAGAGAAAGAGAAGGAACCTGCCCTATGACGGCGACCACCACCACGAGCCACACCACCAATGGCCAGAAGCGCGGCAAGGCCCGCTTCCTGGTGATCGACGGCTATCACAAGGCCGGACGCGACGAGCTGGTGGCGGGTGGCGCCTCGGCAGCGGGCGACCTCTATGTCCGCATGCTGCAGAAATGCTTGCCCGGCGCCGAATGCGATGTGGTCCATCCGGCCGATCCGGGTGCCACCCTGCCCAAGGGCGCCGCACTGGAACAGTATGACGGGATCGCCTGGACCGGCTGCAGCCTGACGATCTATGACGACGATCCGCGCGTCGGCCCGCAGATCGAGCTTGCCAAGGCGGCCTTCGATTCGAAGGTGCCGAGCTTCGGCAGCTGCTGGGCGGCCCAGATGGCAATCGTCGCCGCCGGCGGCATCGTGCGCGCCAATCCGCGCGGCCGCGAGATGGGAATTGCCCGCAAGATCGGCCTGACGCCGGAGGGCCGCGGCCATCCGCTCTATTTCGGCAAGACCAGTGTATTCGATGCCTTCATCAGCCATGTGGATGAGATCACCCATCTGCCGGCGGGCGCGGTACTGTTGGCCTCCAACGCCTTCACCCATATCCAGGCGGTGGCGGTGACGCATAAGGGCGGCCAGTTCTGGGGCCTGCAATACCACCCGGAATACAATCTGCATGAGCTGGCCAGGCTCACCTATTGCCGCATCGCCAAGTTGGTCTCGCTGGGCTTCTTCAAGGATGCCGAAGCGGCGAAGCGATATGTCGACATGCTCGAAGTGCTGCATCAGGACCCGAGCCGCAAGGACATCGCCTGGCTGCTCGGCGTCGATGACGACGTCATGAACGAGGATGTGCGCGTGGCCGAGGTGCGCAACTGGATCGACCGCCTCGTCATGCCGGCCATGCGGCATTAAGCAGATACCCTCATCCCGACCCTCTCCCGCGAGCGGGAGAAGCGACAGGAGGGTGAGGGCCGCTCAGCCCCTGATCAGCTTCAGCGCCGCGTCGTACATCCGCTTGTCGCCGGCGGCGAGCACCTTGTCGCCGGATTTGACGCCCAGTGCCTTGCCTTCCCAATCGGTGATGATGCCGCCCGCGCCCTCGATCACCGGCACCAGCGGCAGGAAATCATGGATGCCGTTATTGGCTTCGATGACGATGTCGTGGAAGCCCGATGCGATCAGCCCATAGGCATAGCAATCGGCGCCGTAGAGGGTGAGCCCCGCCTTGCCCTGCACGCGATTGAAGGCATCGGCGGCGTCTTGCGTGCCGAACATATGGGGCGAACTTGCCGCCAGCACGGCCTTGGCAAGATCGGCACAGGGGCGAACCTTCACCGGCTTGCCCTGAAAGGTGGTGGGATATCCCGAAGCCCCGATCCAGCGCTCGCCGATTGCCGGATGATCGATCACACCCAGGATCGGCTTGCCGTGATGGAGAAGCGCGATCAGCGTGCCGAACAGCGGCCGGCCGGTGATGAAGGACTTCGTGCCGTCGATGGGATCGAAGATCCAGACAAACTCGGCATCGGCCCGCTCGGCGGGAAACTCTTCGCCCAAAAGCCCGTGATCGGGATAAGCCAGCTTCACCATCTGGCGGAGCGCCGTCTCCGTCTCGCGATCGGCGATGGTGACGGGGCTCGCGTCCGCCTTGGTGATGATTTCCACGCCGGTGCGGAAATAGCGGCGCACGATCTTGCCGCTCGCCTCCGCCAGCCGTTCGGCAAGCGCGAGGAATTCCGTCGGACAACTCATAGACATAACCGCGGGCTGGATCAGGGCAGCGGAACCGGCGAGTCCGACTGCTGGCGCAGCCAGGCGATGATGTCGGCGCGATCCTCCGGCTTCGGCAGGCCCGGGAAGGTCATCTTGGTGCCCGGGATGTCGGTCTTCGGCTGGGCCAGGAAGGCATCGAGCTCTTCGAAGGTCCAGGCCTTGTCCTTGCGCGCCAGCATGGCGTCGGAGAAGGAGTAGTTCGCCACTTCGGCGGGATGCGAGCCCACGATGCCCCACAGGTTCGGGCCGATCTTGTTCGGCCCGCCCTTGTTGAAGTCGTGGCACTGCATGCATTTCTTGGAAATCTGTTCGCCCTTGCCGACATCGGCGGTCTTGAGGCGTTCGGCAATCGGGGCAACGGGCGCCGCCGCGGTCTCAGTGCCGCCGGCCGGTGCCGTACTGGAGCTGCCACTCGCAGGCGCAGTCGCAGCCGCGGGTTTGGCCGCCGCTGCCTTGGCGTCGTCATAAGCCTTTTGTGCTGCCGCGACATCGGCATCGCTCGGCAGCGGCACGGGCGCATCCGACAGCGTGCGCAGCCAGGCGATCACATCGGCGCGGTCTTGCAGCTTGGACAGGCCGGGGAAAGTCATCTTGGTGCCGGGGACATCGAGCTTCGGCGCGGTCAGGAAATCGTTCAGCTCTTCATAGGTCCAGGTCTTGGATTCACGCGCCTTCATCGCATCGCTGAACGCGTAATTCGCCACTTCCGCCGGGTGCGATCCCACGATGCCCCAGAGATTGGGGCCGACCTTGTTGGGACCGCCCTTGGTGAAGTCGTGGCACTGGGCGCATTTCTGGCCGATCTGTTGCCCGGCCGCAGCGTCGGCCTTGGCCAGCAGGCCGGAGACGGGTTCGATGGGGGCGGGTGCTGCCGGTGCTGCGGGCGCCGTGCCGGCCATTTCCGTTCCGCCGCCGGCTTCGCCGCCCTGGCGCTCCGGATTCACCAGCTCATGGGCGATGAAGCCCGTCACCATTGCCACCAGTGCCGCCAGCAGAATGGCTCCGGCAACCTTGTTCACTTCCAGTGACGCCATGCGAAATCCCCGTCGAAAAGCGCGCCAGTTCCTTGGCCAGCGACAGCCGCCAATTCCTTGAGCCAGCGGGCGCGGAATGTAACGGCTTCACGCATGGCTGTCCAATGGGCGGGGCCATTCGCAAACCGCTGGTTTGCCCGGATTTGCTGGCTTTTCACGCCCCTTGCGAGCGCGTGATGGTGCGGCGGGCTGGACATCCGGCAAGCGCGCGGCAATATGTCGCGCCCGCGGCGGGGATGATCGGTCATGCTCCTGCGCGCAACAGCGAAATTGAATGCGAGCGCCGGTGCAAGCTTGAAACCTCTCGTCGTCATTCCTGCCCGCATGGCGGCTGTCCGCCTGCCGGGCAAGCCGTTGGCCGATATCCATGGCGAGCCGATGATCGTGCATGTCTGGCGCCGCGCGGTTGCAGCATGCGTCGGGCCGGTGCTGGTCGCCGCCGGCGACAGTGAGATCGTCGAAGCGGTGGAACGAGCCGGCGGGCGTGCGCTGCTGACGCGCCCCGATCATCCCTCCGGCTCGGACCGCGTCTGGGAAGCGGTGGAGATCGCCGATCCCCATGGCCATCACGATGTCATCGTCAATCTGCAGGGCGATCTGCCGATGCTGGATCCCGCCGCCATCCTGCGGGTGCTGGAGCCCCTGGCAAATCCGGCCGTCGATATCGGCACGATCGCCATCGAGATCCGTGACGAGGCGGAGGGCGACAACCCGAACATGGTGAAGGCGGTCGCCGCACTCGGCGCCGATGCGCCGATCGCGCAGGCGCTCTATTTCACCCGGGCGCGCTGCCCCGCGGGACCAGGTCCGCATTTCCACCATATCGGCATCTATGCCTATCGCCGTGCGGCGCTGGAGCGCTTCGTGAAATTGCCGCCGGGCCGGCTCGAGCAATGGGAGAAACTGGAGCAGCTGCGCGCACTTGCGGCCGGCATGCGCATTGATGTGGCGCTCGTTGACATGGCTCCGTTCGGTGTCGATACTCCCGCCGATCTTGAGCGCGCCCGCGCGCTGCTGAAACCCCAAAATCCCCGAGATCTGCAATCGCCAAAATCATGAGCGATCCCGCCAACACCATCGCCTTTCAGGGCGCGCCCGGCGCCTATTCCGATCTCGCCTGCCGCAATGCGCGGCCCGGCATGACGACGCTGCCCTGCGCCACCTTCGAGGAAGCCTTTGGCGCGGTGCGCGAGGGGCGCGCGCATCTGGCGATGATCCCGATCGACAATTCGGTGGCCGGGCGCGTGGCGGATATCCATCACCTGCTGCCGGAATCCGGACTGCATATCGTCGGCGAGCATTTCCAGAAGGTCGTGCATCACCTGCTGGCGCCCGAGGGGGCGACCATTGCGGGCCTCAAGACCGTGCACAGCCATGTCCATGCCTTGCCGCAATGCCGCAAGCTGATCGCCGAGCTGGGGCTGAAGGCAATCGTCCACGGCGATACGGCGGGTGCAGCGGGCGACGTCGCCACGCGCAACGATCCGAGCGTGGCGGCGATTGCTTCCGAACTGGCGGGGCAGATCTATGGCCTGGTCTCGCTGCGCGCCGACGTCGCCGACCACAAGGACAATACCACCCGCTTCGTCATCATGCGCCGCGAGCCGCTGGATCCCGATCCGGCGCAAGGCCCGGTCATCACCAGCTTCGTCTTCCGGGTGCGCAGCGTGCCGGCTGCCCTCTACAAGGCGCTGGGCGGCTTCGCCACCAACGGCGTCAACATCACCAAGCTGGAAAGCTACATGGTCGACGGCAATTTCACCGTCGCCCAGTTCTATGCCGATATCGACGGCCATCCCGACCAGCGCTTCGTGCGCCTGGCGCTGGAGGAGCTCGGCTTCTTCTCCCG
>DASXQK010000032.1:0-8367 GCA_036493015.1 Dongiaceae bacterium
ATTGTCGCCCGACCTCTACACCTGAGGGCGGAGCTCCACGTCCCTGACCGCGAATGCGTCCGGCGATTGGCCGGCGTTGAAGCGCTGCCACATGGCGCCATAGGCGCGCTCGAGATTGCCAACGAAGCGCGCCCCGTCGAATAGCGGCGCTGTGCTGCGAATACCGGCGAGCTTGGCACGAATGCCCGCGAGAGCCGCGGCATCGCCAGCCAGGCGCAGCGCCAGCGCCTCATAGTCCTTGAGCGAGGATGTAATCAGTTCCGGCAATTGTGCCGCCGTCAGGATGCTGGCCGAAACCCGCGAGGCGAAATGCCCGCCGGCGATCGTCACCACCGGAAGCCCGGCCCACAGCGCATCGCTGGTAGTCGTATGTCCGGTATAGAGACGGGTATCGAGGGCGAGATCAGCGAGAGCGAGGCGCGCCAGGTGATCCTCCTTGCCCAGTTTGTCGGCGAAGGTCAGGCGCGATGGCTCGATGCCGCTGGACGATGCCGCCTGTTTCAGGTTGCGCTCCACCAGCAGGTTATTGCGCAGCAGCCACAACACGCTGCCCGGCACGCGGCGCAGCAGCGACATCCAGCTGGCGAAAATCTCCGGCTCGATCTTGAAGTCGTTGGCAAAGCAGGCAAAGACGAAGCCCTGCTCCGGCAGCCCTGCCGCCTTGCGGGTGAACTTGGCCGTGGCCACCGGCCTGCGATCGTGATTGATCTGATAGCAATTGGGCAGCCAGACCAGTTTCTCGCTGAACCAGGGCGTATCCTGCGGCGATGCCACGATGCGATCGACCAGCACATAATCCATGAAGGCGCCGCCGCTGGTGCCGGGATAGCCGAGCCAGGAGACCTGAATTGGTGCTGGCCGCAACGCGCAGATATCGAGGCGATGTTCGCCGGTGCGCCCGGTCAGGTCGATCAGGATATCGACCTCGTCGCCATAGATGCGCCGTGCTGCATCCAGCGACGAGACGCGGCGCAGATCGACGAAGATATCGGCTTCGCGTTGCGCCCGCTTGCGATACCCGCTGGCATCATCCTGGCCATAGGAATAGGCGTTGACCTGAAATCGCTCGCGATCATGGGCACCCAGCAGACCGCCCAGCAGATGGGCGACGGGGTGGTTGCGGTAATCGCCGGAAAGATAGCCCAGCACAATGCGCCGGGGCGTTCGCGGATGGACGATGGGAAAGCGCACGCCGATGGCTTGCATGCGCGCTTGCGTCTCGTCGCTGGCCGCCTTGGCGACCGCGAAGTTGCGCTGCGAATCCATGCTCCGCGAAATACTGACGAAAGGCGGCTCGCCCGGCTTGACCCCTTTGGCGAGCGCGATTTGGGTCGCACGGTCAATCCGGGCACCCAGCAGCGGCAGTTCCGCCCACTCGCAGGCATGCTGAAGCTGGTGATAGAGGAAGGCCAGCCCCTCGCCATAGTTCGGGCGCAACGCCACCGCCTGGCGAAAACAGGGTAGCGCTTCGTCCAGCTTATGCTCACGCGCCAGCGCCAGGCCCAGACGGCTCCAGGTCTCGGCATGGCGCGGCTCTCGCGCCAGCGCCTGGCGGTAACAGGCAATCGCCTCGGCGTGGCGGCTCTGGCTCGCCAGCGCCAGTCCCAGATTGGAATTGGCATCCACCAGATTGGGATCGATGGCGAGCGCGCGGCGAAAACAGGCCTCGGCATCGCCCAGCTGGCCCAGCCGCGCATAGAGCGCACCCAGATTCTGCTGCGCCTGGGCATCGCCCGGACGCCGGCGCACCGCGCGCTGGATCAGCGTCATGGCCTGGTTGTGGTCGCCCCGATTTAGCGCCACCACGCCGCCCAGGTGCAGGGCATCGAAATCCTGCCCATCGGCCTCGATCATCTGTTTACAGCTGATGGCTGCTTCGGCCAACGCGCCGGACTGGAATTGCTGCAGGGCGCGATTGAACAAGGCAGAGCGCGCTTCCGCCGTCAGCCGCGAACGCGCAATAGGGGGCAGGACGAGAACGGTATTGGCCTTGGCGGGCGGCGGCGCAGGTGGCTCATTCGAAGGAGGCTCTTCGCGAGGGAGCTCACGCTTTGGCGGTTCATGAGCCGGCGGCTTAGGCATGTTCGGCTCGACCACGGGCGGCTCGGGCATAGCAGATTCAACCGGGTCCTTGCCGGTTGCCTTGCGCGCAACCGATTTCCGGGGGCCGGCCGTTTTCTTGGCCGCGGGCTTGGCGCTGGCGAGTTTTGAACTGGCTGGCCTGGTTTGCGCAGGCCTGGTCAGCGCATCTTTGGCAGGCGCAGGTTTAGCCTCGGCGGGCTTTGCAAGCCCCGCCTTCGGCCGACCCTTGCCGGACGATTCCCTATCCGCCATGACAGCCCCTCAACCCAAACCCCATCCGACCATAAAACTCGGCGCAAGCTTCTGCAATTTCTGGATTTCCCTGAATTAAAGTACCTCCAATAGCTTTCGTGATGAGGGCGGGCCAGAATGTCGGCCTTCTCTGGGGCGGCCCTTCTGCGATAGGTATGAACGATGCGAGTGGTCGAAACCGCGCTGGCGGACGTGAACGTTTATTTCCCGAAACGGATCGCCGACGATCGGGGCTATTTCAGCGAATGGTATAATGCCCGCGAGCTGGCGGCAGTCGGGCTGGACCGGCGCTTCGTCCAGGACAATGTGGTTCTTTCGCGCGAGCCCGGCACGGTACGCGGCCTGCATTTCCAGACGCCGCCCCATGCACAGGGCAAGCTGGTGGGGGTGTTGCGGGGTGCGGCCTTTGACGTGGTGGTCGATATCCGCGCCGGTTCGCCCAGCTTCGGGCAAGTCGTAACCGTGGAGCTGAGCGCCGAGCTCGGAAACCAGATCTTCGTGCCGGAGGGTTTCGCCCATGGCATCTGCAACCGGCTTGCCGACACCCTCGTCGGCTACAAGGTGACGAATTTCTACGATTCCCGCTGCGACAAGGGCATTGCCTGGGATGATCCCGACCTTGCCATCGCCTGGCCGGCGGCAGAAGCGAGACTGTCGGAGCGTGACCGGCGCTGGCCCAGGCTGCGCGATCTCGATCCCCTGCCCTTTCGCCAAGAAGGACCGCGCTGAATGGCCGGGCGGATCCTGGTCACCGGCGGCGCGGGTTTCATCGGTTCGGCGCTCTGCCGTCATCTGATTGCCCATGGCATGGCCGAGGTGCTCAACCTCGACAAGCTGACCTATGCCGCCAATCTTGATTCCTTGGCGACGATCGCAGCCCATCCGCGCTACCGCTTCGAGAAAGCGGATATCTGCGATGGCGCACGCCTGCGGCAGTTGTTTGCCGATTTCCGTCCCGATGCGGTGATGCATCTGGCGGCCGAAAGCCACGTCGACCGTTCCATCGATGGCCCGGCCGCGTTCATCGAAACCAACATCGTAGGCACTTACTGTCTGCTGGAGGCTGCCCGCGATTATTGGCGGCACCTGCCGGATGGCGCGCGCGCCGCCTTTCGCTTCCTGCATGTCTCCACCGACGAGGTCTATGGCAGCCTGGGCAGCGAAGGTTTCTTTCGCGAAGACACGCCCTATCAGCCCAACTCCCCCTACTCCGCCAGCAAGGCCGCAGCCGATCACCTGGCGCGCGCCTGGCATCACACCTATGGACTGCCGGTCATCGTCACGAATTGCTCGAACAACTACGGGCCTTATCAATTCCCCGAAAAGCTGATTCCACTGACCATCGTCAATGCCGCGTCCGGCAAGCGCCTGCCGGTCTATGGCCGGGGGCTGAACCGGCGCGACTGGCTGCATGTCGACGATCATGTCCGCGGCCTGACCCTGGCGCTGGAAAAGGGCGAGCCCGGGGGCAAGTACAATTTCGGCGGCGGCGCCGAGCAGGCGAATATCGAGGTGGTGCGATCGATCTGCGCGATCCTCGACCGGTTGCGCCCGAATGGCGGCAACCATGAGCGGCTGATCGAATTCGTCGCCGACCGGCCGGGCCACGATCTGCGCTATGCCATCGATGCCAGCCACGCCCGCGATCACCTGGGCTGGCGCCCCCAGGAAGACTTCGCCGGCGGGCTGGAAAAGACCGTGCGCTGGTATCTCGACAATCGCGATTGGCATGAGCGCGCGCTCCACGGCCGCTATGGCGGCGAGCGGCTCGGCCTTGCAACCTGATCGGGCGATGACTTGCCCATGAGTCATGTTCTGGTGGTGGGCCGCCAGGGCCAGGTGGCGCGGGCGCTGTCGCAAGCTGCATGGCCCGCCGGCATCCGGCTTTCCTGTCTGGGGCGTGAGGCGATCGACCTGGCCCACCCCTCGGCGGCGCATGCAGCCGTTTTAAGCCTGCGTCCCGATCTGGTCGTCAATGCCGCAGCCTTCACCGCGGTCGATCTGGCCGAGAGCGAGCGCGAGGCTGCCTTTGCGATCAACCGTGACGGAGCGGCGGCACTCGCACGCGTTTGCGCCGAACTCGCCATTCCGCTGATTCATCTTTCGACTGACTATGTCTTTGACGGACTCAAGAGCGGCGCCTATGTCGAGCAAGACCCGGTCAATCCGCTCTCGATCTATGGTGCGAGCAAGGAAGCCGGTGAACAGGCGATACGCGCCGTTCTGCCGGCGCATCTGATCCTGCGGACTTCCTGGGTCTATGCGCCGGAGGGAAAGAACTTCGTCCTTTCCATGCTCGCGCGCGCTGGCCAGGACAGTGAGCTTCGCATCGTCGACGATCAGCGGGGCTGCCCCACCGCCGCGGCGGAAATCGCCCGTGCCATTGTGGCGGCAGCAACGCGCATGCTGGCCGGCAATGGGGTTTTCGGTACCTTCCATTTCTGCGGGGCCGGCAGTACGAGCTGGCCTGGTTTCGCCCGGGCGATCTTCGACCTTTCCGGCGGCCCGCAGGCGCGCCTGAAGGCGATCCCCACCAGTGAGTATCCGACCCCGGCGCGCCGGCCCGCCAACTCGGTGCTGGACGCCGGCAAGTTCCACCGGCTTTATGGCGTTGCCGCGCGGCCATGGCGAGAGAGCCTGGCCGACTGCCTGGCGGAGATCGCGGCGCGGAGGCCGGCGCCATGAAGGAAACGGGCGCATGAAGGGGATCATCCTGGCGGGGGGTGCGGGCACGCGGCTTTATCCCGTGACCTATGCCGTCAGCAAGCAGCTGCTGCCGATCTACGACAAGCCGATGATCTATTACCCGTTGTCGACGCTGATGCTGGCGGGCTTGCGCGAAATCCTCGTCATCACCACGCCCAAGGATATTGCCCGCTATCGCGAAGTGCTGGGCGATGGCTCGCAATGGGGCATCTCGATCGTCTATGCCGAACAGCCGCGGCCGGAAGGCCTGGCCCAGGCCTTCGTTATCGGCCGCGATTTCCTGGCCGGCTCGCCCGCCGCCCTCGTGCTGGGCGACAATCTGTTTTTCGGGCCGGGCCTGGCCGAGATCCTGCAGCGCGCGGCAACTACCCGCGACGGAGCGACGATCTTCGCCTATCGCGTCGATGATCCGGAGCGCTATGGCGTCATCGACTTCGATGCGGCCGGGCGGCCGGTTTCGATCCAGGAGAAGCCGAAAAGTCCGGCCTCCAACTGGGCGGCGACGGGTCTCTATTTTTATGACCACACCGTTGTCGATGTGGCGGCAGCCGTGCAGCCTTCGGCACGTGGCGAGCTCGAGATCACCGATGTGAACCGTCACTATCTCGCGGCGGGCAAGCTGCGGGTCGAGAAACTGGGCCAGGGTTTTGCCTGGCTCGATACCGGCACCCATGAATCGCTGCTGGAAGCCGCCGATTTCGTGCGCATCATGGAACGCCGTCAGGGGCTGAAAATCGCCTGCGTGGAGGAGATTGCCTTTCACCGCGGCTTCATCGATGCCGAGCAGCTGCTTCGCCTGGCGGCGGGGCTCAAGGAAACCGATTACGGCCGCTATCTGCAGCGGGTTGCCAGGGAAGGCTGAACACCGCCCTATTGCGGCAGCCGCACCAGCATCTTGCCGATATTGTCGCCCCGGAACAGGCCGACAAAAGCATCCGGCATGGCCGCAAGCCCGTCGACGACGGTCTCCTGCCAATGCATGCGCCCTTCGGCGATCCAGCCCGCCATGGCGTCGAGGAACTCCCCCATCCGGTCCCAGTGATCGCTGACGATGAAGCCTTCGATCGTCAAGCGGCGGGCGACCGTCAGGAACAGGTTGTTGGGGCCGGGCTTGGGCTGATCGTCATTGTAGCGGCTGATCGACCCGCACATGGCGATCCGGCCATGCATGCGCATATGGCCGATGGCGGCTTCAAGATGAGAGCCGCCGACATTGTCGAAATAGATATCGATGCCGTCCGGTGCGGCTGCCGCCAGCGCCTGCGGCAAATCGGGCGTGGCGCGATAGTCGATGGCGGCATCCACCTTGGCCACATCCTTCAGCCAGTCGATCTTGGCCTTCGATCCGGCGGACGCTATGACGCGGCAGCCTTTGATTTTGGCGATCTGGCAGACGATCGAGCCGACCGCGCCGGCGGCGCCCGAGACGAAAACCGTCTCGCCCTCTTTCGGCCGCCCGTGGATCAGAAGACCGGTATAGGCCGTCAGGCCCGGCATGCCGAGGGCGCCGATGAAGGCCTGCGGCGGACCTTTCGCGACGTCGACCTTTTCCAGGCCTTTGCCGTTGGAGAGAAAGGCTTCGCGCCAGCCCAGGCTGGAGCGCACCATGTCGCCGGTCTTGAACTTCGGATGGTCGCCCGCGACGATCCGGCCAATGGCGCCGCCTTCCATTGTCTGGCCCAGGCGCCAGCCTGGAACGTAGCTGTCCTTGCCGGTCATCCGCCCGCGCATATACGGATCGACGGTCAGCCACAGATTGCGGACCAGGACTTCGCCGGGGGCGGGCGCCGGAATGTCGACCGTCGCCATCTCGAAATCGCCGGCGGTGGGGATGCCGTGCGGGATCCGCTTCAAACGAAGTTCGCGGCTTTTCATGATGGTCAGTTGCGCTCGAGCACGCCTTCCAGCGGGAAGGTGAGCCCCAGGCTCTTCCAGAAATTGGCCACCTGCTGCACCACCGCATCGCCCTTCTGATTCTCCTGGGGGCCGAAATCTGGCTTTGGCGCTTCCTTGAAGGGCTCCGGCTCCATGGTCGTGCCGAAGCCTTCGTAGAATTTCTTCACCGCCGCGGGCATGGAGGCGCCGCCATAGGGCAGCAGATGGGTGGCAGCCATGGTGGGGATGGCCTCCATGGCGATCTGGTAGTGGTAGCGCTTCCAGTAACCCAGGAAGACGTCGAGATAGCTCATCTTCTTGACCTGGGCCTCCGGCACGCCCCACTTCATCCAGTCATCCAGGGCCCAGCGCTCAATGGCGCTGCGCACGGTGAACTGGCCGTTCTTCGGCATGCCGCCGCTCTTGTCGAGCACCGACTGGATCATCGACAGCGGATGGCGCAGCGTGATGATGTATTCGGCGTTGTTGCCGATGACCTCGTGGATCAGGGGAAAGCTGTAGACGCCCTTGGTGAACTTCTTCGGAACCACGATGCCGCCGTTATAGGCGAGCCGGCCGTATTTGGTGAAATAGAGATCCACCATGGTCAGGTACTCGGCCATCTGCAGCAGGCCGCTGGTGTGGACGTTGCCGCCCTGCTCGGCGAAGGCCAGCGTTCCAAGATGGGGAAAGCCGTCATGGGCCAGCGCGTTCTGGACCTTTTTGTAATCCATGCCGGCGCCGCGGAAGAGTTGCTTGGTCATATAGGTCCCGCCGGTGCGCGGGATGCCGATAACAAAGAAGAAGCGGTAGCGCTGGATGCTTTTCAGCGTATCCGGCCGCCCGGTCAGCATTTCCTTGAAATAACGGTATGACTGCAGCACCCGGGCGCGGCCCTCGGGCTTGCCCAGCACGAAGGTGATCTTCTCGCGCAGGTTCTCGAACCGCCCGTCATTGGAAGCCAGGCTTTCCTCGTCCTGGGCATGCCAGCTTCCGGCATAAAACTCGCCGCCGGTCAGATCGGTGTGCAGGAATTCCACGAATGCCGGCGAGGTCGGCAGATCCGTGTCCTTAAGCGTCAGCGTAACACCCATCATTCCCTCTCGCGAAACACATGAATAGGCACAGGGCCAAGCGCGGCGGGCCGCCCTCGTGGGGCGGCCCGCCTGCTTTGCCGGAACCCGGCTATGTCCTTACGCTGTCGTTAGAAATTCTGCAACAACTGGACGTAGAAGCTGTCGGAAGAAACGTTTGTGGCGTTGTATGAGCCGATCGGATGGGCCCAGTCGAAGCGCACCGCGGTATCCCCCAGCGTCGTCACATTCGTGTGCAGTTCGGCACCCGCGCCCACCGAATAGAGCGCATCGTCCTGGGTTGCGTTGTCCAGGTTGTTCCATACCCAGCCGCCATCGAACCACGGCCCGACCGAGACACCCCAGCCCTCGCGCCGGA
>DASXQK010000033.1:0-2319 GCA_036493015.1 Dongiaceae bacterium
TGGGCGGGGGTGCCGCTGCTGGCGGTGCGCGGCCGGCGATTTGCCAGCCGCATCTCCAATACCATGCTGACCCATATCGGCATGGCCGACATGATCGTGGCGGATGTGGACTCCTATCTCGCCAGAGCCGTGCATCTCGCCGATCACCCGGACGAACTGGCAGCGCTGCGCCGGCGGCTGGCGGCGAATCGCGAGCAGATGCCCCTGTTCGACGTGCAGCGCTTTGCCCGCCAACTGGAATCGGCTTATGAGGCTGTCTGGGCACGCTATTGCCGGGGCGAGGCGCCTGCCACGCTGAATATACCGGCGCTGCCGGGAAGGCCCCCCGCAAGGTCCACGCCTGTGTCCGCCGCGCCCGCGACACCGCAAAAGGACCGCTCCGGTTTGGTGCAGCTCCATGTCGAAGGCGGCGAGGCCAAAGAAGGCTGGATGATTATCGGCGCGCGACCCGGCCCGGGCGTGGACAGGGTCAGCGATCCACGCCACCTGGCTGAGTTCGCCCAGGATAGCGTGGATGCCATCTATGCCAGCTGGTTCTATCAGCGCCTGTCCCATCGCGAGGAGCTGTTGGCGGCACTCGCCAGCGCCTGGCGCGTGCTGAAACCCGGCGGCACATTGCGCCTTGCGGTGCCGGACTTTCAGCTGCTGTCGGCCCTGATGGGCGATGCAGCCCTGCCCGCGGCGGAACGTTTCACCGTCATGGCGCTGATCTTCGGCGATCAGACCGGCCCCGATCGCCTTAACCGCGCGGGGCTGACGGTGGAATTCCTCGGCGCCTTCCTGAAGCGGGCCGGCTTTCGCACCGCGCGCCGGGTTCGATCGTTCGGCCTGTTCAACGACCGCAGCAACGCCGCGCTGCAGGGCAGGGCGGTCAGCCTGAATATCGAGGCGGTGAAGTAGGATCGGCCTTATCAGCTTTCAGCATCGTCCGGCGTCCGAAACCAGCGAGCCTGCTGAAGAATGTTGGCAAGCCCGATTCGATAATCCTCATCTTCGTGAATGTTGATAAACGCTTCGAGCCGTGTTGCCGTGTCTGGATTCTGGACGAGCTTGGCGAGGGTCATCAGAGCCTGGTTATAGTTGAAAAGCTGATAATCGAGGTACTTCGGATTGGCCCAGGGAACGTCGTCGCCGAGGTGAAACGTCATGTTGGGTCGGGTCAGCATCAGGAAGCGTTTGGACGCCGCAACGAGATTGAACAGCAGGCTTCGCATCACGCCGCCGGCTCCGCAGCAGGCATCATTGATGACGAATTGGCCAATCATCGAGGCCGGAAAGACAAAACAGTCAAAACCAGGATGGTCTTTTCCGGGCTCGGCCATGAACAACGGCGAGAAGACACGATCGCCCGGCTCAGCATCAATGGTGCGGCGGTTGACGGAGATAACATCATAGCCTTGCCGAATGAGCGTCGCCAGAGTGCTATAGAAGGCGGGCTGCAGGTGGATGTCGGAATTCGTCAACACGACGTACTCGACAGAATTGGCCGTTTCCCCAAGCCAAACATCGGCGGCAAAACCATTGCCGATCACATCGAACAGCAGCGGAAGCAGCCGGGGGCTCTGAAAGCGGACAGCATCGCCGATCTGTCGTGTCAGGTGGGGCGCCTTTCCCATGTCAGCCGGGACCAGGTCGGCATCATCGGCAAATGTCACCATCACGGGCGATACGGCGAGCCTCGGCGCGCAGAACCGGCGGGCCTGGCGAATAGTATCGAGAGTGATCGATTGAACCGCGGTGTTCTCCGGGGTGGCCCGATCGCGGTAAATATGGACAATATGGCGGAAGCGCACATCGTTTGGACCATCGTCGAAGCACGGCAGGCGGGTGAGGGGCTCCTCAGGCCCTTGTTTGAATACGACGGGCGTCAGCCAGGGCATCGGCAGGCAGCGGCATGGGGCACCGCTCTCGTCAACGGCTGGGCGCCGGGGCAGATCCTATTCAGGGAAACCATACTCATGCATTGCCTCGCGATGGGTATGCCAGAATAGCCGCGCCTGCGCATCCGTCATCTGGGCGATGTTCTTGGCGTCGGAACCCGAAGCAAAGAACTCGGGATAGAGGCGATGCAGTTCGGCAAAATTATCGCGCCAGGCCGCGATGCGGGGTTTTCCGACAAAGCCGGAAATCCGCTCCAGCACCGTCTCCGGCTGCGAGATGAGATCGCGATAGTAGACGAGCAGAATGCGGCGGTTGTGCTTGGGCTTCCACGCCTGCAGGTGACCGCTCCAGTCGCCGAAGGCGACGTTGCGGCCAAGGATGACGTCCTCGAGGCTGATGTCCGTCCGCTTCTTCGCACGCGTCAGCATATTGTGCCAG
>DASXQK010000034.1:0-3085 GCA_036493015.1 Dongiaceae bacterium
CGCCCACCAATGGACATTGCAGCATTTCAGCAGCAGCCGATGGCTGACGCTTTCGCTGAGGAAGCGTTTCTTCTCGTCATGGGGATACAGCGCATCGTCGTAGAGGCGGTAGTAATAATAGTCATGGGGCATGATCCGGCCGTCGCCCATGCCCAGGCTGAATATTTCCTGTATCTGGGCGCCATAGGCCTTCTGCTTGACGCGGGCTGCGTGATGCATGGCTTGCAGGATGTCGATGCGGGGCTTCGACCTGCCGAAATCCTGCATCAATAGGCTAGCCTGATCGGCCATCCGGGATTCCGCACGGTGGCCGGCAAACGAATCGCCGGCTGTTAACCCCAAGAACCCCCAAGGTGGAAACTATAGCAGCGCAGTGAGCATCGGGTTAAGCGCCTTCGTCCGAAGGCGGGCAGGTTAAGCGCCTTTCCTATCGGGCCCGCGTAGTGACAGGCCGGGTTGCAACGGTCCGCGTCGCGACATTCTGGCGATCGACGCTGACTGCTTTGATCAGGGCGAAGACCGGCATGCCCACGGCCAGCGCCAATTCCCGCACGGCGCGATTCGTCACTCTTGCGCGCAACGGCAAGCCAGCATCGAGTTCGACATCCATATGGGCATCGTCGCTCGCATGCATGCCGGTGATCCGCGCCGAAAGAATGTTCTGGATGCTGAGGCCCTGGGGGTGAGCGAGTGCGAGCGACACATCGCGCGCACGGATGCGCAAGCGTACCTCGCTGCCTGCCGGCGCGGGGAGACGCGGCACCGTGAGCTGCCGGCCGGCGAATTGCAAATAGCTGAGGCCATCGGCATCGTCATGGGATTGCAGCTGGGCCGTCAGGACGGCGCCGGCCTCGACCGTGCCCACCAGCCCCTGGAGATCGGGCCGGCTGAAGATCTCGGCGACGGGCCCTGAGGCGACGATACCGCCATCTTCCAGCAACAGTACCTGATCGGCCAAACGGAGAATTTCCGCCGGATCGTGGCTGACATAGACGATAGGCAGATTGATCTCGTCACGCAGCCGTTCGATATAGGGAAGGATTTCTGCCTTGCGTTCGCCATCGAGTGCGGCCAGCGGCTCGTCCAGCAGCAGCAGCCGGGGATTGGCCAGCAGCGCACGGCCGATGGCAACCCGCTGTTTTTCACCTCCCGACAAGCCGCTCGGCCGCCGGTCGAGCAGATGGCCGATGCCGAGCAGGGTGACGATTTCCTCCAGCGGTACGGCGGCGTTTTCCGCCGGCGCGCGCCGGCGGCCAAAGAGCAGATTGCGCCGCACGTTCATGTGGGGAAACAACCGCCCTTCCTGGAACACATAACCGATGCGCCGGCGTTCCGGCGGCAGGTTTATGCCGCCCTTCGAATCGAACAGGATGCGATCGTCCAGAACGATGCGCCCGCTATCGGGCCGTGCCAGCCCCGCCATCAGGTTGATCAGTGTCGTCTTGCCGGCGCCCGAACGCCCGAACAGAGCAAACAGGCCGCGGGGCGGCCCTTCGAAGGCGGCGGCGAAATGGAAGGCACCCAGCTGCTTCTCGGCGGCGAAAGAGAGCAAGTTCAGTCTCTGATCCGCCGGTCGATCCGGCGCGCCAGGATTTCGGAAAACATGAGAGCGATCAGCGCCAGGATCACCGAGATGATCGAAAGCCGCAGTGCCGCGAGATCGCCTTCCGGATCCTGGGTCAGGGTGTAAATCGCGATCGGGATCGTGCGGGTCTCGCCGGGAATGTTGCCGACAAAGATGATGGTGGCGCCGAACTCGCCAAGGCCACGGGCAAAGGCGAGCACGATGCCCGCGAGCAGCCCGGGCAGCGCCAGCGGCATGGTCACGTTGGCGAAGACGTCCAGTGGGCCGGCGCCCAGGGTTCGGGCGGCCGCTTCAAGCTTGCGGTCGACTGCCTCGATCGAGAGGCGGGTGGCGCGCACCAGCAAGGGAAAGCCCATCACGGCGCTGGCGAGTGCCGCTCCCTTCCAGGTGAAGATCAGGGTTATGTCGAAATGCTCATAGAGCCAGGCACCGACGGGCCCGCGCCGGCCGAACAAGACCAGCAGGCCATAGCCCACGACCACCGGTGGAACCACCAAGGGTATGTGGACGATGCCGTCGACGAGCGATTTGCCGGGGAAATTGCGGCGCGCCAGCAGCCAGGCTATGGCAATGCCAAAGGGAAGGCTGCCGGCGACGCCGACGATCGCGACCTGGAGGCTAAGACGGATAGCCTCCCATTCCGCATCAGTTAGTTGGAGCTCCACCGATTACCGAAAAGCCCGCGGAGAGAAAGACATTGGCCGCCTCGGGTCCCTGGAGATAAGCGAAAAACGCCTTGGCTGCCTCGTCGTCATGCCCGGCGATCAAGGCAATAGGATAGACGATTGCCGGATGCGTTGCCTTCGGAAACGTAGCCGCGATGCGGACCTTCTTGCTGACCAGGGCATCGGTCGCATACACGATGCCCGCACCAGTCTCGCCACGCTCCACGAAGGCCATGGCCGCGCGCTCGTCCTTGGCGCGAACGATATCCCCCTGGAGGGCGTCCCACTGCTTCATGCTGTCCAGCGCCGCCTTGCCGTAACGGCCGGCCGGCACGCTGTCCGGATCGCCGATGGCGAGCTTGGCGCCGTTTAATTGACCCGCGATATTGTCCAGGGAAGTGGGCGAGGTGCTGTTCACGGGGGCGATCAGCACCAGTTCGTTTCCCAGCAGGTTGCGCCGGCTGGAAGCGTCGATCAGCTTCAGCTTGGCGACATAGTCCATCGACTTCACATCGGCGGTAATGAAGATCCCGGCGGGCGCGCCGCTTTCAATCTGCTTGGCGAGATCGCCGGACGAGCCGAACGACGCCACCACATGATCGGGATGGGATTTCTCATACATCTTGATGATGTCGCTGATGACGTTTTTCGTGCTGGCGGCGGCGAACACGATCGTGTCCGCGGCATAGGCCAGCGAGGCATAGACGACGAAGCCCAGGACCAGGGCAATAGCTAACAGGCGACGCATGTATCGTTCTCCCGATGTATAGGTCTCGTCATATTCGCTCGAATACAACGGCGTTATAGTCTGGCAGATATAACGTGAGTGCTCAAT
>DASXQK010000035.1:0-5693 GCA_036493015.1 Dongiaceae bacterium
ATCCCACTGTCTTCTGACGCGATTGGGCGAACTGGTCGATGCAGGCGGACAGGGGATCGCCGGTGATCTTCGGCGCGCGGGCTTCGGCATGGGCGACCGTCAGTCGCTCATGATCAGGATAGAGATAGATATCCAGCACGCAGCTCGGGTTGCGGTATTGCCAGACTTCGGCGGGATAATCCTTGCGAACCAGACCGGGCGCGCCAAGCAGGCGCTGCAGCGCCGACCCTTCGATGCCGGTCAGATCGCCGGGCGCCGCTGTTGTGTAACTGGAAGCAGATGAAGCAGGGCCGGCGCCTTGCGCTGTTGTCGCGTGATAGCCGCCGGCGCAACCGGCAAGTGAGAGCAGAACAACGATGATCGAAGCCGGCCTTTGCGGCCGGGCAGCCCCTTCCCCCATGGGCGCTTGCGCTAGCTGTGCTGCGCCTCGCCTGATTGGGAAGCGGCACCCGGCTCGGCGCCGGACTCGTCCTGTCCGCTGCCCTGGTTTGCGCCATCGGCCAGCACATCGATCTGGCCGGAGATGACGCCGCCGCGGGCGATTTCGATTTGGCCATAGCGGATATTGCCGGTGACGCGGCCGCTGGAATGAATTGTCAGCTTGTGGTTGACGATCAGATCGCCCTCGAAGCGGCCGCTGATTTCGGCGGTGTCGATCTGGGCCTTGCCCTTGAACATGCCCGTGGCGGCGATCTCGATGGAGCGGCTGTCGGTCAGTGCCGCCTCAACGCGGCCTTCAACAACCAGGCGGTCGCAGGCGCGGATTTCGCCGGTCAGCACGATCTCGCGCCCGACGATCAGCTTCTTGTCTTCATTGTCGCCGGCGGGTGCCGGCTTTGCGTCGGGCCGTCGTCCGGTGGTGGCGGTCACCTCCGGCGCGCGGCGCGGCGGCTCCATAACGGAAGGGCGCAGCACCGGCGCCATGGCGCTGTCGGCGCGATACATGCGCGGACCGGTCGATTCGGCGGCGGCGGCCGGAGCCGGCGCTTCCGTTCCGGTCTTGCTCGTCCCGTCATTGTCCTTGCGTCTGCCGAACATATCAAAGCCCCCTTTGTTGAACCCCGCGACCCCCCGCCGGCCGCCCAATTCGCAACGTCTCGAACAGGTGAACGGCAAAAGCGGTGGCGGCGATCGGTGCGACCAGGTTGAAGACAGGAATGGTCAGCATGAAGGCCATCGCCATACCCGCCAGCATCACCCGTCCGCGACAGGCGCGCCGCATCTCGTCCGCTGCGCGTTCCTCGAGCCGGCGATAGGCGACGAGCTCGAAATACTCGCGGCCCAGAAGATAACCGTTCACCGAATAGAACACCAAGAGATAAAGCGGCGGAAAGATCAGCAATAACAGATAGGCGGGCAGCAGCAGCAGGTTCAGCAGCAAGGCCACGAGTGCAAAGCGCAGGCCCGACCAGATCATGGCGAAGAAGGGCTGCTGGCGGGCCGGGGGGCGGCCGGGGTAATAGCGCGCCTCGACCGCGCTCGCGACCGACTCGAGAAAGAAACCGACGATGGCGGTGACCGCCACCGGGAACAGGAACCAGGAGAGGGCGACCGTAAGGATCAGGGTCCCGAAATGGGCAACCCAGTCGATCCAGTGGGCAAGGCCGGAGACCATCCAGCCGGCCACAAACCACAGCACCACCCCCAAGACCGCGAAAACGGCCACGGCCCCCAGCAGGCTTTTCCAGACAACGGCTTGGATTCTCGGGTCATCGAATTGTCGCAGCGCCCTGGAAAGTGCTTGAATCACACCGCTCTCCGCTAGATTTGAGCCCATTATCGGCGCCTCCACCGGCCTTGCAAGCTGAAGGCTGCATCGTCATAGTCCGGCCGCGTTTTCCAGCTTTCCTTAAACGGGCGCTCTATCCATGGCCGAAAGGCTTCTCGACGTCGTCGGTATCGGCAACGCCATCGTCGATGTATTGGCTAATGCCGATGAAGACCTCCTGGTCAAACAGGGGATGGTCAAGGGCGCCATGACCTTGGTCGATGGCGCGCGCGCCGAGGCCTTGTATTCGGTGATGGGTGCGGCCATCGAGGTCTCCGGCGGTTCGGCCGCCAACACCATTGCCGGCCTTGCTTCCCTCGGCGGGCGCGCCGGCTTCATGGGCAAGATCGGCAACGACCAGCTGGGCGGCATCTTCCGCCACGATATCCAGGCCAATGGCGTGATCTTCGAAACCGCCAGCGCCAAATCGGCGACACCCACGGCGCGCTGCCTGATCTTCGTGACCCCCGATGCCCAGCGCACCCTCAACACCTATCTCGGCGCCTGCATCGAATTCGGACCCGATGACGTGGATGCGACCCTCGTCGCGCATTCCAAGGTGACATATCTCGAAGGCTATCTCTGGGATCCGCCGGCAGCCAAGGCTGCCTTCCTGAAGGCGGCCAAGGTCGCGCGCGAAGCGGGGCGCAAGGTGGCGTTGAGCCTCTCGGATGCCTTTTGCGTCGAGCGCCACCGGGTCGAATTCCGCGAATTGCTGCGCGAGCATGTCGATATCCTCTTCGCCAACGAGGCGGAGATCTGCTCGCTCTGGCAGGTCGACAGTTTCGACAAGGCGCTCCAGGCAACCCGCGGCCAATGCGATGTCGCCGCATTGACCCGCAGCGCGCGAGGCTCCGTCATCCTGTCGGGCAAGGATGTCCATATCGTCGATGCCGCGCGGGTCAGCCAGGTGGTGGATACGACCGGGGCAGGCGATCTCTATGCGGCCGGCTTCCTCTATGGCTATACCGGCGGGCGCGATCCCTATGATTGCGGGCGCATCGGCGCGATTGCCGCAGCGGAGGTGATCGGCCATTACGGCGCGCGGCCGGAGACGCCGCTCTCCGAACTTCTTTTGTCGAAATTCTAGAGTCTGGAAATCGTGACCGAACTGCATAATCTCGCCATCATCGCCCATGTCGACCACGGCAAGACAACGCTGGTTGACCAGTTGCTGCGCCAATCGGGCTCGTTCCGCGCCAATCAGCAGGTGCAGGAACGCGCCATGGATACCAACGATCTGGAACGCGAGCGGGGCATCACCATCCTGGCCAAATGCACCTCGGTCGCCTGGAAGGACAAGCGTCTCAACATCGTCGACACCCCGGGCCATGCGGATTTCGGCGGCGAGGTCGAGCGCATCCTCAGCATGGTGGATGGTGTCGTCGTCCTGGTGGATGCGGCCGAAGGGCCGATGCCCCAGACCAAGTTCGTCACCATGAAGGCGCTGGCGCTGGGGCTGCGCCCCATCGTGGTGATCAACAAGGTCGACCGCCCCGATGCGCGGCCCCATGAAGTGCATGACATGATCTTCGATCTGTTCGCCGCATTGGGCGCGAACGACGAGCAACTCGATTTCCCGACGCTGTTCGCCTCGTCCAAACAGGGCTGGGCCGCGACCACGCTCGAGGCCGAGCGCAAGGACATGACGCCGCTCTTCGATCTGATGGTGAGCCATGTACCGCCCGCCATCGGCGATACCGAGGCGCCGTTCTCCATGCTGGTCACGACGCTGGAATACGATTCGTATCTGGGACGCGTGCTGACGGGCCGCATCCATACCGGCATCGCCAAGACCAATATGCATGTGAAGGCCATCGCCCCGGACGGGCGGGTGATCGAGCATGCCAGACTGACCCGCCTGCTCGCCTTTCGCGGGCTGGAGAGGTTGCCGATTGAGAGCGCCGAAGCCGGCGACATTGTCGCCATCGCCGGGCTCGAGCATACGACGGTCGCCGATACGATCTGCGATCCCGAGCTGATCCAGCCGATCAAGGCCAACCCGGTCGATCCGCCGACGCTCTCCATGACATTCTCGGTCAACGATTCCCCGCTGGCGGGACGCGAGGGTGACAAGGTCACCAGCCGGATGATCCGCGCCCGTCTGTTCCGCGAAGCCGAGGGCAATGTCGCCATTCGCGTGCGCGAAAGTGAGGGGCGCGATTCCTTCGAGGTGGCGGGGCGCGGCGAATTGCAGCTCGGCGTGCTGATCGAAACCATGCGCCGCGAGGGCTTCGAGGTTTCCGTCGGGCGTCCGCGCGTCATCTTCCGCCAGGATCCGGAGACGGGTCAGCGGACGGAGCCCATCGAGGAAGTGCAGATCGATGTCGACGACGAGCATACCGGCATCGTGGTGGAGAAGCTGGGCCTGCGCCGGGGCGAACTCATGGATATGCGGCCATCGGGCGGCGCCAAGACCCGCATGACCTTCCTGGTGCCATCGCGCGGCCTTATCGGCTACCACGGCCAGTTCCTGACCGATACCAGGGGCACCGGCATCATGAGCCGCCTGTTCCATGCCTATCTGCCCTTCAAGGGGCCGATCGAGGGAAGGCGCAACGGCGTGCTGATCTCCAACGCCAATGGCAATGCGGTCGCCTATGCGCTCTGGTATCTGGAAGAACGCGGCCCGATGTTCATCACGCCGGGGACGCAAGTGTATGAAGGCATGATCATCGGCGAGCACACCCGCGATAACGATCTCGAGGTCAATCCGCTGCGCAGCAAGCAATTGACCAATATCCGCACCACGGCGAAGGACGAGGCGGTGCGGCTCACCCCGCCGCGCCAGATGACCCTGGAACAGGCCATCGCCTATGTGCAGGACGACGAGCAGGTCGAGATCACGCCCAAGAGCCTTCGCCTGCGCAAGGCGGTGCTCGATCCCAACAAGCGCAAGCGCGCCGAACGTGCCGCCGAGGCGGAGGCCGATGCGAGCTGAGGGCTGCTGCCCATGAAGCGCTGGCGTGACGCCATCGCGGTCTATAGCGACCGCCGGCTGCTCGTCATTCTGCTCATGGGTTTTGCCAGCGGCCTGCCGCTGTTGCTGACCCTTTCCACGCTGACCTTCTGGCTCGCCAAGGTCGGCGTCGATCGCACGACCATCGGCCTCTTCGCCTCCGTCGGCATTCCGTACAGCTTCAAGTTCGCCTGGGCGCCGCTGCTCGACCAGATCCGTCCGCCCTTCCTGGGGCGCCGGCGCGGCTGGGCCATCATCATCCAGCTATGCCTGGCAGCCTCGATTGTCGCCATGGGATTCACCGATCCGTCCGTGAACGCCTGGTGGACCGCCGTAGCCGCCATCGTCGTCGCCTTTTTCTCCGCCAGCCAGGACATCGTCATCGATGCCTATCGCATCGAGATCTTGCCGGAGGAAGAACAGGGTGCGGGTGCCGCGGCAACCCAGATCGGCTACCGCTTCGGCCTGCTGGCGGCGGGCGCGGGCGCGCTGGCCGCATCGGATTTCATCGCCTGGCATTGGGTTTTCATCATGCTGGCGGCGCTCGTCGGTGTGGGCATGTTCGCCTTTCTGATCGCGCCGGAGCCCGAGGTGGCAGAGACGCCGCGCCGCGAGAACTTCCAGGACTGGATCCTGCGCAGCGTTGTTGCGCCCTTCACCGATTTCATCGAGCGGCGCGGCTGGGCCGTGATCGTGATTTTGCTGTTCGTCCTCTGCTACAAGGTCGGCGAGGCGATCAGCGGCACCATGGCTACGCCCTTCTATGTCGATCTGGGCTTTACCGGTGTGGAGATCGCCGCCGTCAGCAAGGTCTTCGGCATCATTGCAACCCTGGTCGGAACCCTTGCCGGCGGGCTCGTCGTCGCACGGTTCGGCATCATGCGTGCCTTGCTGCTGGGCGGCATCCTGCAGGCGCTGGGCATTCTGCTGTTCGCCGTGCTGGCGGTGAAAGGGCACGACATGTTC
>DASXQK010000036.1:0-6051 GCA_036493015.1 Dongiaceae bacterium
CGAACAGCAAGCCGGCCGCCACGGCATGGGAATATTCCCAACGAGCCCGCAGGCTCTCCCAATCGACAGGAGCGCTCGTCCAGTTGTCGGTCGCGATGTTCACCGGGTAAGTCCAGATAAAGAAGATCGCCAGCGCCACCGCCGAGAAGACAAATGCCGCTGCCGCGAAACGGAAGGCAAGCCGCCGCCGGACGAACACGATCGTCAGCACCAGATTTGCCACAACAGCCAGAATCAGGATGGCGCCCAGAAAAGCCCAACCCCGCTAGATCTGCTGCACGATCAGGTATTGCTCCGCGGCATCCCGATCTTTGCAAATAGTTCGAACAGATGCGCCGGCAGGCACCAGCGCCAGCGCCGTAAGGATCAAGGCCAGGAACTTGATTACCTTCAGCATGATCGCATAGGTCAAGCGCCATCTCTGGACCCACCAAGGCGTGTGCCCAGGGCCTGTCCCCGAGGCCTGTCCCCGAGGGCCTGTCCATCGCTTGCCACGGCGCAGCCATTGATCCGGAACAGCCGGCGACCGAAATCCTTCACAGGACCCTCGACAGTGATGGGAACCGTCAGGAGGAATACCATGCGCATCTTGGTTGCAGGCGCCACGGGCGCCATTGGCTCGCGACTGGTTCCGCTGCTCGTGCGCGCCCGCCATTCCGTTATCGGCCTGACGCACCGGCCTGACAACGCCAAACTGATTGCGTGCCTGGGCGCCCGGCCTGTGGTGGCCGACGGCCTCGACGAGGCCGAAGTCCGCCGCGCTGTGCTGGTGGCGCGGCCCGAGGTGATCGTCCATGAGATGACCGAGCTGAAAAATGCAACCGATCTGAAGCATTTCGATCGCACACTTGCCGCCAGCAATCGGCTGCGCACGCAAGGAACCGATTTTCTGATGGCGGCGGGCAGAGCTGCCGGTGCGCGCCGCTTTATTGCGCAAAGTTTCTGCGGCTGGCCCTTCGATCCTGCCGGCGAGCCGGTGAAGGACGAAACCGCCGAGCTTCAGGCAGATCCGCCCAAGGAGATGCGCCGCACCCTTGACGCGCTGCGCTATCTGGAAAACGTCGTGGGAGCTTCCGACCGGTTCGAGGGCATCGTGCTGCGCTATGGCGCGCTCTATGGCCCCGGCACCGGGTTGTTTGAAGGCGGATTTCTCGATCAGGTCCGGCAACGGCGCCTGCCCATCCTGGGTACGGGCGACGGCTGGTGGTCCTTCCTGCATGTCGACGATGCCGCGAAAGCGACCGCCGTGGCGGTGGAAAGCGGTGGCGCGCGAGGTATCTACAATATCGTCGATGACGAACCGGCGCCGGTGCGCGAGTGGCTGCCGGAGCTGGCCTTCATGCTGGGGGCCCCGCCGCCGCGGCATATCCCGCTGTTTTTCGCCCGCCTGATGGCGGGCGAGCATCTGGTCCATATGATGGCGGCCCAGCGCGCCGGCTCGAACGCCAAGGCCAAAGCCGAATTGCCCTGGCAGCCAGGTCGAGCGTCATGGCGCCAGGGATTCGCGGAGGTGATCGAAGATTCGCTGATCAGCCAGGCGGTGGCCTGATCTCGCGCAGTTGGTCGTAGCCGGCGCGGCTAACCGACCTGCATCACTTCGTTGGCGGCGATGTTGATTGTCAGCGCGATGATATAGGCGAGCAGCACAATACCAAGTGCGCCCAGGCGCGAGAGATTCAGCGCCGTCCGCGCGATGAACCACTCATAGATCAATGCCGCAATATTCGCCGCCAGCGGCACCAGCTGGGCGTAGCCCTTGGGAATGATTCCGGTATGAGCGATGGCGCCCGCCACCAGAAAAAGCGCGGTCTCTATCACGCTCGCCCAGTTGTCGGCGGTGATGTAGCCCAGATAGCGCTCGCTGCGGCCGATGAACTGCGTCAGGTAATAGGCTGCAAGCGGAAAGGCCGTCCAGCTCAGGACATAGGTAATGACCTCGCCTGCACCGATCCTGAACCAGCCGCCATGCGCATGGCCGTCAGCCAGGTCCAGCCAAGCCAGCAGGATGGCGCCCGGTGCCACCAGCAGCGCCACGCGGAACGAGCGCCAGAAACCTTCCAGGCTGCGGTCGAAATAGCGCATGCCGCCGGCATCGAAGAGGGCAAGCCGCCAGGCACCGTAAGTGGCGTGGCTGATTTCCGCCAAACTCAGCATGAGCCGCTCGGCATGGCCGCCTAGCGTTTCATGCGAAAAAGCCGTCGAGCATCCGTTCGTAGATATCGGTGAGGCGGGCGATATCCGCCACCGCCACCCGCTCATTCACCTTGTGCATGGTCTGGCCCACCAAACCGAATTCGGCGACAGGGCAATAGGCGCGGATGAAACGGGCATCCGACGTGCCGCCGGTGGTGCTGAATTCCGGCCGCCGGCCCGTCACCTGCTCGATTGCCTGCGCCATCACCTCGCTTAGCTGGCCGGGCGGCGTCAGGAAGGATTCGCCGCTGACGTTGATATCGAGCTCATAACGCGCGCCCTCGGCATCGAAGCGCTCCCTCAGCCAGCGCTTTACATCGTCACTGGTATGGCGGTCGTTGAAGCGGATGTTGAACACGGCCCTGGCCGCGGCGGGAATTACGTTGGTCGCGGGATTGCCCACATCGATGCTGACCACCTGCAGGGTCGAGGCCTGGAAATGCTCGGTTGCCTCATCCATCGGTTCGCGGGTGATGGCGTCCAGCATCTTGATCATGTGGTGGATCGGATTGTCGGCCAGATGGGGATAGGCGCTGTGCCCCTGCACGCCATGCACCGTCAGCCGCCCGGTCATGCTGCCCCGCCGGCCGATCTTGACCATATCCCCCAAGGCTTCGGGATTCGTCGGCTCGCCTACCACACAAGCATCCAGCCGCTCGCCCTGCTGCTTCATCCAGGCGAGCAGCGGCTTGGTGCCGTTGATCGAGGGACCTTCCTCGTCGCCGGTGACGATGAGGGCGATGCGGCCCGAAAAATTTTTGCGCCGCCGGGTAAGGAAACGCTCGGCGGCGGCGGCAAAACAGGCGATAGCCGACTTCATGTCGGCGGCGCCACGCCCGCAGAGATGGCCGTCGTGGATTTCGCCCGCAAAGGGTTCGGGCTGCCAGGCGGCAGCATCGCCAACCGGCACCACATCGGCATGGCCGGCAAAGGCGAAGCACGGCCCGTCACCCTCGCCCCAGCGGGCGTAAAGGTTTTCCACCCTTGCCGTGTCCGGCGCCTGGAAGGCCTGGCGCCAGCAATGGAAGCCAAGGGGCTTCAGCGCCTGTTCCAACACGCCAAGCGTCCCGGCTTCCGCCGGCGTCACGCTGGGACAGCGGATCAACGCCTGGGCCAGGCCCACAGGATCGATGGCGCCCATGGTCAATCGCGCAGCAGCTCGTTGATGGAGGTCTTGGCGCGGGTCTTTTCATCCACCCGCTTGACGATGACGGCGCAATAGAGGCCGGGGCCCGGCCCGCCATTGGGCAGCGGCTTGCCCGGCAGGGTTCCGGAGACGACGACCGAATAGGCCGGCACGCGGCCATAGAAAATCTCGCCGGTGGATCGATCAATGATCTTGGTGGAGATGCCGATATAGACACCCATGGAGAGTACGCTGCCGCGCTCCACCACGATGCCCTCCACGACTTCGGAGCGTGCGCCGATAAAGCAATCATCCTCGATCACCACCGGCCCGGCCTGGATCGGCTCCAGCACGCCGCCGATACCGACGCCGCCGGAGAGATGGCAGTTCTTGCCGATCTGGGCGCAGGAGCCAACGGTGACCCAGGTATCGACCATGGTGCCGCTGTCGACGCGCGCGCCCACATTCACGAAGGAGGGCATCAGGATCACATTGGGCGCGATATAGGCAGAATGGCGCACCACGCTGCCCGGCACGGCGCGAAAGCCCGCCTCGCGGAAGCGGTTTTCGCCCCAGCCGGCGAATTTCAGCGGCACCTTGTCAAAGGCACCGGCGGCCGTATCCATGGGCGCGGAATCGCGCAGGCGAAAAGACAGAAGGACCGCCTTCTTCAGCCATTGATGGGTGACCCATTTGCCGTCGACATTCTCGGCAACACGAAGCTTGCCGGAATCGAGGCCTTCGAGAGCAGCCTCGACATGCTCTTTGACCTCACCCCTGGTCGAGGCATTGATGCCCTCGCGCTTGTCCCATGCGGCATCGATGGCGTGCTGCAGCTTTTTAATATCCATGGGCATCGTCTCTAGGGTTCGCGTTGCGGGAATAGGGCGGTCAGCCAGGCCACGAGATCGTCGGTGACATGGTGGATGTGATCGCCGGTTCTGTCGGTCTCGGCCCATTCCTCGCCGGTCAGGACCAGCACCGTGGTCATGCCGAGTGCCGCGGCCGGGCGCAGATTGCGCGGCAGGTCTTCCACCATGGCGGCCCTCGCGGGCACGATTCCGTGCTGGCGGATCAGCTTGTCATAGGTTGCGGGATCGGGCTTCGGCTTGTAATCGGCGGCAATGATGTCGAAGACGCCTTCGAAATGATGGCTGACGCCGAGCCTGCCTGTCACCCGGTCGGCATGGGCGGTCGAGCCGTTGGTGAAGATGAATTTCCGTCCCGGCAGGCGGGCCAGCACCTGGTCCAGCGCCGGGCTTGGCGATACCGGCGAGACATCGATGTCATGGACGAAATCGAGGAAGGCGCCAGGATCGACGGCGTGATTGGCCATCAATCCCGCGAGTGTCGTGCCATGCTCACGGAAATAGCGCTTCTGCAGCAGCCGCGCCTCAAGCGCATCGAGGCCGAGCCGGCCCTCGATGAACTGGCCGATCCGCCGGTCGACCTGGGAAAACAGGTTGCAGTGTGCGGGATAGAGCGTGTTGTCGAGATCGAAGATCCAGTCGGCAACATCGTCCAGCGAACGAGCGCGGGGTTGAGCAATTGCGACAGGCACGACGGACATGAGGAGAAGCCTGGGATCGGCGGGCTAGTTGCGCCGCACGATCGTGCCGACGCCGCGCGCGGTGAAGATTTCCAGCAGCAGGGCATGGGGTACGCGGCCATCCAGGATGACCGCAGCCTCCACCCCGGCCTCGAGCGCTTCCACGCAGGTTTGCAGCTTCGGGATCATGCCGCCGGTTATGGAGCCGTCCTTCATCAGCGCATTCACCTGGCTGACGGTCAGATCGGTCAGCAGGTTGCCGTCCTTGTCCAGCACGCCGGCGACATCGGTCAGCATCAGCAGGCGGGTCGCCTTCAGCGCCCCGGCAATGGCGCCGGCGGCCGTATCGGCATTGATGTTGTAAGTCTCGCCCGCCCGGCCATAGCCGATAGGCGCGATGATGGGGATGAATCCCGCCGCGGCCAGGCGGTGCAGCACATCGGCATCGATCTCGGCGGGATCGCCGACGAATCCCAGGTCGATGGATTGCCCGCCCTTGACCATCTGTATGCGGTTGGCCGGCATCAGGCCCGCATCCTTGCCGCTGAGGCCCAGCGCATTGCCGCCCGCCTCGGTCATGGCCTGGACGATCTGCTTGTTGATCTTGCCGGCCAGAACCATCTCAACCACCTCGACCGTGGCGGCGTCGGTGATGCGAAGGCCGTCGACGAAACCGCTCTTGATGGCAAGGCGATCCAGCATCTCGGCGATCTGGGGACCGCCCCCATGCACCACCACCGGATTGATGCCGACCTGTTTGATCAGCACGATATCGCTGGCGAAGACGCGCGAGAGCTCGTCATCCACCATGGCATGCCCGCCATACTTGATGACGAAATTCTTTCCGGCATAGCGCTGCATGTAAGGCAGCGCCTCGGTCAGCGTGCGCGCGGTGCGCAGCCAATATTTCGTTTCGGTGAAGTTCGGGGCCAGGGCCATGGGCGCGGACTTTATCGCAAAGGGTGGGGGCGTGAAAGGCTCGCCAGTTCCGCGCGCAGCTCGGCAATGCCGCTGGCTTCGAAGGCGCTGGTGACGATGACCCCGGGATGTGCTGCGCGATGGCGCCCGGCCTCGGCTGCGGCCTCCGCCTGACGGGCGGCCAGGTCTTCCGCCTTCACCTGATCGGCCTTGGTCAGCACGAGCTGATAGGAAAGCGCCGCCTTGTCCAGCTCGTCCATGGTCG
>DASXQK010000037.1:0-10703 GCA_036493015.1 Dongiaceae bacterium
GAGATGCTGAAGTTGCAATTGAGCGAGCTGTTCGTGCGCCCGGCGGGTAACGCGCGGCAGGAGTATTGGCATATCGACGGTCCCCGCACAGTGCCCTATGCCGTCTTCGCACCGAATGCACCGCTGCAAGTCAGGATGGGCATCTGGCTCTCCGATGTGAGCGGTCCGGACAAAGGCAATCTCGTCTACGTGCCCGGCAGCCATCGCCGGCAATACTTCAATGCCTACAACACCGATGAAAGCGTGCCCGGCGAAGAGCAGCTGATGGTCAGGCGCGGCGCCATGACCCTGATGAACTGCGCACTCTGGCATCGCACGGCACCCAACGAGGGCGGTCCGACACGCGTCAATCTCTATGCCGGTTACTGCCCATCCTGGATTCCCACCGGCGACCGCACCACCTCGGATCCGGCCTGGCTGGCGACGCTGAATCGCGAGCAGCGCATCATTATGCGCAGCCTATCATCACGCCAAGCCGCCGGTGGCGGATTTTCCCCTGTTTCTCGATCGCGAAACAGGCGGTGATCGCGAGCCCGGGATTTATCGCGATCACATCGTCCTGGCCCACCGCAAGCGGACAACGGCCTGTGAGCAATTCGAAGGCTGCCCGGTGCTATTGCCGGATTGACCGCCGGCCCCACGCTTCGACAAGCTGATCGCTAGAACACGGGGGACATCGAATTCATGCGTTACGTTCCAGCCGAGGAAGTCCATCGCCTGCTCGACTACCCCTCGCTCGTCGAGGCGTTGCGCGAGTTGTTCCGGCGCGGCTGTGACAGGCAGGAGAGAATCATCATCTCGCAGGACTTGCCGGACAAACGGCAGAACGACTGGCTGATTCTGCCGGCCTGGCAGTTCGGACGCCATCAGGGCATCAAGCTGGTCAGCGTCTTTCCCGAGAACGAGGCGAAAGGCATCGCCTCGGTGCAGGGGCTTTACGTGCTGTTCGATGGCACCAACGGCAAGGCGCTGTTGGGGATCGACGGTGCCGCGATCACGATGCGCAAGACGGCGGCCAATTCTGCTCTCGCCGCCACATATCTGGCACGCAGGGACTCTGGCACGTTGCTGATGCTGGGCGCGGGCACCATGGCGCTGCCTCTGATCGAGGCTCATTGCGCGGTCCGACCGATCCGCCGGGTACTGATCTGGAACCGCACCCGGTCCAAAGCTGAAACAGTCGCATCAAAGGCAAGGCTTCCCGGCGTGACGGTGGAAGTAGCGGGCGATATTCCGGGCGCAATCGCTGAGGCCGACATCATTTCCGCCGCTACCATGTCGCCGACGCCTTTGATCGAGGGGCGCTGGCTGAAACCGGGCCAGCATCTCGACCTCGTCGGAGGTTTTCGCGAGGAGATGCGCGAGGCGGATGACGAGGCGGTGCGCCGCTCGCGCATCTTCGTCGATGCCCGCTTCACCGCGGCCGCCCATGCCGGCGATATCGTCAAGCCGCTGGCGAACGGCATCATCACCGATGCCGACATCACCGATACCTTCGAGCTCGCCCGCGGCGAAAAGCCGGGGCGGCAAAGCGATCAGGAGATCACCCTGTTCAAATCCGGCGGCGGCGGGCATGAGGATCTGGGTACCGCCCAGCATCTGCTCGCGAGGCTGGACGCGGCGAGCAGCAAGTAGGCGCTAGGGCCGGATCGGCGGCACGGGGCGCAGCTGGATAAAGGCGACCGCCAGTACCGTGGCAGCGATGGCGACGACCGCGACCAACCCTTCCGGCCCCAACAGATCGATGGCGGTACCGGCCAGGGTCGGCCCGCCGGCACTGCCGATCTCATAGACCATGATAAAGACGACATTGGCCGCGGCGAGCTGGTTGCGCGGGAAATTGTTGCCCAGCAATCCAAGCCCGATGGTGTAGATGGCAAACAGCGCGCCGCCCCAGAAGAAGACCAGCCAGTAAAGCGGTGCTGGATGGTTGATCGCCAGCGGCAGCAGCAATGCGCCCGCCAGCGAGAACACGATGCAGGCGAACAGCACCGTCAGGCGGTTGGTGCGGTCGGCGAGCCAGCCGATCGGGATTTGCAGCAGCACATTGCCGCCGATGAAGACACTGACCACGAACACGGAAGCGGCCTGGTCGAGGCCGTGGCGCAGGCCATAGACCGGCAGCAACGCGAACAGCGCGAAATCCATCACCCCGCCGCAGAGTGCTGCGATCATTATCAAGGGCTGGGCGCGCAGTATATCGGAGAGCGGTCCTTCCTGGCGCTCGGGCATCGTCGGCGCCAGGTTCTTGGCCAGCAGGATCGGCAGGATCGAAAGCCCGACGGCCACCGCCACGATCACGAAGGGAAGCCAGCCCTCCGCCCCCACCGCGCCGATGATGGCAGGGCCGATGGCGAATCCGGCGGCTAGCACGGTTGCATAGATGCCCATGATGCGGCCGCGATCGCGTTCGGTCGCCACCATGTTCAGCCAGGTTTCGCTGACCACCCAGGGAATGGCGCCCGCAATACCGGTCACAAAGCGCAGCAGGAACCAGACGGGCAGGAAGGGCAGCAGCGGAAACAGCAGGGTTGCGATGGCGACGAGGGCCAGACCCAACACCATGGCGCGCACGCCGCCGAGGCGATGGATGAGACGCGGCAGCAGCGGCCCGGTCATCAGCACTGCCAGCGGAAACATGGCGGCGTTCAGGCCGATCAGCGTCGCATCGATGCCGCGATGGGCAAGGTTAAGGGTGATCAGCGGTACCAGGGCGCCGAAGGCGATGCCAACGCCCAGCACACAGGCATTGAGGGCCAGCAGGCTCAGCTGCCGCTGCCGCCCGGTGAACAAATCGGTCATGGATTCCTCGTGACGCGATGACTTTAGCGACTGATCGCCCCAAGCCAAACTGCCTTGAAGGCGTAAATCAGTTGTTATTTTACAGATAGAGCAAGATTCACGAACCCGGTTAATCCCACCTGGCCCGAGCTGCTCATGCCGCGACAGGCTCGACAATGTATCGCGGGTTGTGGAAGGAATCCGCTTTCCGCCGGCGCGATGCCGGCCTCGCTTGTGATTCAGGAGTATGCCTTGAGCCAAGATCCTGCCCTGCTGCCGGCCGTCGAGCTGTTGGCCCAATATCACGCGAAGAAACTATCGCCGGTGGAGGTGACCAAGGCGGCGCTGGCGCGCATCACCCGCCTCAATCCGCGCTTCAATGCCATTTGCCTGGTGGATGAGGCCTCATCCCTCGCCGCGGCCAAGGCATCGGAAGCACGCTGGATGAAGGGCGAGGCCAAGGGCCTGGTCGATGGCGTGCCGGCCACCATCAAGGATCTGCTGATCACCAAAGGCTGGCCGACGTTGCGCGGCTCCAAGGCCGTCGATCCGAAACAGAATTGGGATGAAGACGCGCCGACCGTCGCCCGGCTGCGCGAAGAAGGCGCCATCCTGCTGGGCAAGACGACGACGCCGGAATTCGGCTGGAAGGGCGTGACCGATTCTCCGCTCACCGGCATTACGCGCAATCCCTGGGACGAGACCAAGACGCCCGGCGGCTCCAGCGGCGGGGCTGCCGTCGCCGCGGCCTGCGGCATGGGGGCACTTCATCTCGGCACCGATGGCGGCGGTTCGGTGCGTATTCCCGCCGGCTTCACCGGCATCTTCGGACTCAAACAAAGCTATGGGCTTGTTCCCGCTTCGCCGCTGAGCCCCTTCGGCACGCTTGCCCATGTCGGGCCGATGACCCGCACGGTCGGCGATGCCGCCCTGATGATGAACGTCATTACCAAACCCGACCTGCGCGATTGGTACGCTATTCCTTATACCGGCAAGGATTACCTCGCCGGGCTGGAGGGCGGCGTCAAGGGCTGGAAGATCGCCTTCAGCCCGACGATGGGTGGCCATCCGGTGGATCCGGAGATCGCCAGGCTCGTGGCGTCTGCCGCCCAAGTATTTAAGGATCTCGGCGCCACGGTGGATCAGGTCGATCCCGATATCGGCCCCAATGTCGGCATCACCTTCATCAACCACTGGTTTCCCGGTGCCGCCAATGCGCTGCGCCCCTACGGCGCGGAACAGCGCAAGATAATGGATCCCGGCTTGCGCGAAGTCGCGGAAGCCGGCGCCAAACTGCCGCTGATGGATTACTTCGCCTCGGTCAAGGAACGCGAGCAATTGGGAATACGCATGAACATGTTCCACAAAACCTGGGACCTGCTGCTGACACCCACCTTGCCGCTGCCCGCCTTCGCCGCCGGTGTGGAATGCCCGGTCATGGCCGATGGCAGCCGCTGGACCGATTGGACGCCGTTCAGCTATCCCTTCAACCTGACGCGCCAGCCGGCTGCAACCGTGCCCTGCGGCCTGACCTCCGCGGGCCTGCCGGCGGGCCTGCAGATCGTCGGCCCCTCCTTCGGCGATGCCGCGGTGCTGCAGGCGGCCCGCGCCTTCGAGAAGGTCCGGCCCTTCGCGATGCCGAAGGTCTAGCGCGAAGCGCCTTTCCGCGTCATCGCGCCGCAGCGCGCAAACCTCTCCCCGCGCTCATATTCGAAGCACGGGATGAGAGGTGACGCGATGAATCGGGGCAATGAGAGCTGGTTCGGTTCGATGCGCCGGGGCTTTCGGCGCTGCTGCCCACGCTGCGGCGCTGGCGGCATGTTCCGTGGTTATCTCAGCGTCTCGACGAAATGCAGCCGGTGCGGCCTCGATTTTGAGACCATCCGCTCCGACGATATCCCGCCCTATTTCACCGTGCTGATCGTCGGCCACCTGATCGTGCCGCTGCTGCTTGTTGTCGAGCAGCGCTCGGCCCCGCCGGTCGATCTGATGCTCGGCATCTTCCTGCCGCTGACCCTGGCCTTGACGCTCATGCTGCTGCCCTTCGTCAAAGGTGCGGTGATGGGCGTTATCTGGGTATCGAAGCAGCCGGCCTAGCTGGCAAAGCTACGCGCGTGAATGCAAAACACGGATCAGCAGCCATAACGCGCCAAAAAAGCATAGCGCGCCGATCGCCAGACTGCCTGAGCCCAGAGAGCTGCTGCCGCTGAGCAAGCCGGGCGTCGGCTGGGACTGCTGGTTCCGCTGTTCCTCTGTCTCGTTCTGGGCAATCAGCCAGGTCATGTAGCGATGCTGGCCGTCCAGGAGGGTCTGAACCACATTGGGATCGCTTGCCGGAGCGATCATGACGTTCCTGAACGGAAGCTGATTTGTCAGACTCAGCGCCATGACCGAGATCATCGGCATGTGCTGATCGTCTTTGGCATCCATGAACATGGCGTATGCCGCGATGTTGTCGTGATCGACAAGCCGCAGGTCTTTCAGTTCAGAGACGACAACGCCCCGCTCCTCGCCGCGTAACTTCAATTGAGCGTTGACCCAGCCGAGATCGATCGTGCTGAATTTATCGACCTGGTGATTAATCTCGTCACGCCGTGTCTCGTCACCCCTGACGTCAATCGAACCGCCGCTTTTGGGTATGGCGATCACGCCACCATGAAGAAGGGGCGAGGTATGGGTCCCCATGAATGTCGCTAATTCATCGCAATTGAGATAGACCGCGACAAATTCCTCGTCGTCTTGCAGCCCCTTCTCGATAAGGGAGTAGAACGCGCTGCCGACGACGCCTTGCCGGTCCATCAAGCAATAGCCCGGCGGGACGGCGTATTTCAGCGTATGTCCCTGATAGGTGTAGCTCTCTGCCCAGACGCTCGGGCTGCTCCAGAGGAGTACGGACGCGATCCCGCCCGCCGCAAGCCAGAGCCTTCCTCGATGGGAGCGCATGGCGCTCACACCTTCTGATGGATGGCGTAGTACTTCTTCAGCTTCTCGATTGTCTCCCAGCTTCCCTTGAAGCCGGCCGGGATGATGAAAGCGCTGCCCGACCCGAAGGTCTCGGCGTGGCCGTCTGCGTCAGTGAGCGTCGCTTTACCCTCGATCAGATAGCAAAGCTCGTTCTCCGAGTAGTCGATGACCCATTTGCCGGGCGTGGATTCCCAGATGCCGCTGAAGAAACAGCCGGTGGCATCGGTAAAGTAGTTATGGGTCGTGGTCGTGGGATTGCCCCTGAGCACATTGCCGGGCCTGCCTGTCTCGGGCGTGGGCGGGTTACTGCCCAGGCGCAAAAGCTTGGTGGCGGCCATGGCGGTCACGTCCCTTCGGTCATTTGCCTTCGCTTTCGGACCAACGGCGCATCATCCTGTTCGATGGCAGCTTCTCGTCGAGCAGCTTCTTTGCCGTATCGACGCCGGCAATCGGCAGCACATTGGGATCGAGCAGCCCGATCTGCGCCAGCACGGAAGCCTGATCCCAATAAATATGCTCGTGATAGAGCTTGGGGCCGCGGAAATTGACGATCGCCACAAGCGGGATCTCGACATAGCGGCCGGTCGGCGCCACGCCCGGCAGCATCCAGTCGATCTCGATGTCGTGGGTGAAGCAGAACAGCATCTCATCCACCACCCTGTCGCCGCCGACGGTGCGCGACATCGGGATCAGCTTGGTATCCTTGGGTGTCTTCGGGATGAAATGATTGCGATAGAAGCGTGCCAGATCCTTTTGCCCCACCCCGCCGGTCATGGTCGGGATGTGATTGACATAGGGGCTGTCCACCATCGTCTTCATGGTGGCGTCCACGTCGCGGGCACCGAATTCGAAGTAAGTGTGCTGATCCCACAGGTCCGACAGGTTGTAGCGCGGCCCGATGGTGCGACGCAGGAAGGCGATGGTCCGTGAAAAGGCGAGGCTCGACGCCGAACGGCTATAGGACGGCCTCTCCGTGCAGTTGAAGGCGTGATCGGTGCCCGGATAGACGTAGCTTTCGAAGTCGGCCAGTTTGCCCAGCGCCTTTTGGATCTTCGCCACCGCCGCCGGCGACACGAAGCGGTCATTGCCCGCGAAATGCAGCAGCAGCGGGCATTTGATGTTCCTTGCCTCGCTCAGGTTTTTTTCGATATAGACGCCGTAATAACCGACTGCGGCATCCACGCCGGCGCGAGCTGCGGCCAGATAGGCCAGCTTGCCGCCCAGGCAATAACCGAGTGCTGCCACCTTGCCGTTGCAGCCCTTCACCTTGCGCAGCGCGTTGACGGCCGACTTGATATCGGCGGCGCCCTTGTTCTCGTCGAAGCGCCCATAGAAATCAAAGGCCCGTTTTAGATCCGCCTCGCCGTATCCGAGTTCGACATTTGGTTCGAGGCGATGGAACAGATCTGGCGCCAGGACGAAATAGCCTTCCTCGGCATATTGGTCGGCGATCTCGCGGATATGGTCGTTGATGCCGAAGATCTCCTGGCAGAGCAGGATGGCCGGGCCCTTGCGCGAGGCGGGGCTTGCTAGATAGCCGCGGATGACCTTGCGGTCGGCCGTCTTCAGCTTGATGTATTTTCCCTTGCCCTTGTAACGCGCCATGAACGCCTCCCCTATCTTCTTTCGCGCGACGTTAGGGCGGGCATGGTGAGGGCGTCAACCGCGGGGCCACGATTTGCGCCGTCCGCCCCGATCCCCTAAAACCAGAGCCCGAAACAGAGGCCCGACAGCAAAAGACCAAGGGCACAAGGGGATATCATGGCCATTGCCGCTTCAATCAGACGCCGCCTGCATGCCGGCGAAACGATCTCCACACTGTGGTGCGATCTGGGCTCCATCGCCGCGGCCGAGGTTATGGCCGAGGCGCGGCCCGATGCGATCATTTTCGATCTGCAACATGGCCTGTGGGACCGGGTTGCCTTGTTTGCTGCCTTCGCGGCGATCCGCGGCAAGAGCGAACCGATCGTTCGCCTGGCGGCCAACAATGCGGCGCTGATCGGCGAAGCTCTTGATCTGGGCGCGGCCGGCATCATCGTTCCTTTGATCGAATCTGCCGAGGAGGCAAAGGCCGTCGTCGCCGGGGCGAAATACCCGCCGAAGGGCCACCGCTCCGCCGGCGGCACGCGGCCCATGCTGGATTTTACGGTCTATGCCCGCGAGGCGAACGAGTCCCTGATGATCGGCGTCATGATCGAGACAGCCAAGGGGCTGAAGAACGCGGCCGCGATCGCCGCGGTGCCCGGCATCGATCTCATCTATATCGGACCCGGCGATCTCTCGCTGTCGCTCGGCGAGTTTCCCGATCCGGGCAAAAAGCATGAGGATGCCATGCAGGCGATCCTCGCCGCCTGCAAGAAAGCCGGAACACCGTGCGGCCTATTCACCAACAGCGCGGCCCACGCCGTGGATCGCATGCGCCAGGGTTTCCAGATGGTGCTGCTCGGCAACGATCTCGATTTCCTGCTCTCCGCCTCCAAGAGTGCGGCCACGCGCTATGCCGGAGGCGGCCGCAAGACTTCGCTCAAGGGTGCGGTCGCCTTGGTCAGCGGCACCAATCGCGGCATCGGCCCGGCTACGGTGAAGGCGCTGCTGGCCGCCGGCGCTGCCAAAATCTATTGCGGGGCGCGCGATACGAAATCCATCGCCAAACTGATCGCCACGTCGGCCAAGAAGCTGGTCGCCATCGAGCTCGATGTCACCAGGCCCGAGCAGGTAGCGAAAGCGCCCAAGACCTGTAGCGACGTGACGCTGCTGGTCAACAATGCCGGGGTGAACTTCAACACGCCGCTGATTGGCCATGACGGAATTGAAAACGCCCGGCGCGAGATGGAGGTCAATTACTTCGGCACGCTCGCCATGTGCCGGGCTTTCGCGCCGCTGCTGAAGAAGGCCAAGAGTGGAGACGCCAAAGGCGGGGCAATCGTCAACATGCTGTCGATCCTGGCCCATGTGAACCTGCCGCTGATGGGCTCGCTCTGCGCCTCGAAGGCGGCGCTGCTCTCCTTGACCCAGGCGCTCCGCGCCGAACTGGCATCCCAGGGGACGCATGTGATGGCGGTCCTGCCCGGCGCGGTCGATACCGACATGACAGCGGGCCTGCAAATTCCGAAGATGACGCCGGCCGAAGTGGCAAATGCCATTGTCCACGGCCTGGAATACGGGCTGGAGGAAGTTTATCCCGGCGGTATGGCGATGGGCGTTGCGGCGGGCCTTTCCCAGGACCCGAAATCGGTGGAAAAGCAATTTGCCGGATTTCTGCCGCCCGCCAAGTGATCTCTGCCCATAACATCTGCAAATCCTTCGGCGGCATCCGCGCCGTCGACGATTGCAGCCTGACGGTCGAGCGCGGCCAGATCCTGGGCCTGATCGGCCCCAACGGCGCCGGCAAGACGACGCTGTTCAATATCCTGGCGGGATTCATGCGGCCCGATTCCGGCCGCATCGAGCTGGATGGCGAGATAGTCACCGGCAAGCGGCCCCATGAACTGTTTCGCCGCGGGCTGGTGCGCACCTTCCAGATCGCACACGAGCTGGCGCGCATGACGGTGCTGGAAAACCTGATGGTCGTGCCGGCGGCGCAAAGCGGCGAGCGGCTGCTGACCGCCTGGTTTCGTCCAGGCCTGGTGGCGGCGCAAGAGCGCAGGGTGCGCCAGCGTGCGGAAGAGGTGCTGGCACGGCTTCGCCTCGGCGACCTGCGCTTCGAACTCGCGGGCAACCTTTCCGGCGGCCAGAAGAAGCTGCTGGAGCTGGGCCGCGCCATGATGACCGACGCCAAGGTCGTGCTGTTGGACGAGATCGGCGCCGGGGTGAACCGCAGCCTGATGGCCGAGCTTGCGGGCTATATTGAGGCGCTGAACCGCGAATCCGGCTACAGCTTCTGCATCATCGAACACGACATGGATCTGATCGCGCGCCTCTGCGATCCCGTCGTGGTGATGGCCGAGGGCCGTATCCTGGCGCGCGGCAGCATGGCCGAGATCAGGGCCAACAGCGAGGTCGTGGAAGCCTATCTGGGCGGAGGCATGGGGTGAGCGGCCCTGAAGGTCCGCTGCTGGATGCCCGCGCCCTCGTCGGTGGCTATGGCGGCATGGATATCCTGAACGGCGTCGATATCGCGGTCGACAGCGGCGAGATCGTCGTCATCGTCGGACCGAACGGAGCCGGCAAATCCACCGCCATGAAGGCAATCGTGGGCCTGGTGCTGCTGAAATCGGGCCGCGTCACCTTTGCCGGGCAGGAGATTACCGGCGAAGCGCCGGAGCATCTGGCGGCGCGCGGCATCGCCTATGTACCGCAGGAGCGCAATGTCTTTCGCACTCTGACGGTGGAAGAAAACCTCGCCATGGGTGGCTATCGCCGGCGTGGCGATCTGGCCCCGGCAACCGCTCGCATCTATGAGCTGTTTCCCGCGCTCAAGGACCGGCGCCGGCAATGCGCCGGCGAGCTATCGGGTGGCCAGCGCCAGATGGTGGCTATCGGCCGGGCGCTGATGATCGAGCCCCGGCTGCTGTTGCTGGACGAACCCACCGTCGGCCTGTCGCCCAAGGTCATCGGCGAGATTTTCGAACGCATCCAGGCGATCAATGCCGGCGGTGTGGGCATCCTGATGGTCGAGCAGAATGCGCGCGCGGCCCTTGCCATCGCCCATCGCGGCTATGTGCTGGCGACGGGACGTAACCGCTTCGCCGACAGTGCCGCGGCGTTGCTTGCCAATCGCGAGGTGGCGCAGGCCTTTCTGGGTGGCGGTGCCGGAGGTGGTGGTGTCGGGGGCGGCGGTGTCGGGGACGGCGGTGCCAATGCCTGACGGAAGCGCCCTTCTCGATTTCATCGGCCTTTATCTTATCCCCGGCCTGGTCACCGGCAGCATCTATGCGCTGGGTGCGATCGGCGTTTCGCTGCTGTTCGGTATCCTGCGCTTCGCTCATTTCGCCCATGGCGATTTGATGACGCTGGGG
>DASXQK010000038.1:0-2148 GCA_036493015.1 Dongiaceae bacterium
GAAGGTCTGCAGCACCGCGCCGACTGGTTTCATGGCGCCAGTCTAGCCGACAACCAAGGACGCCGCATGCGGCTAGGCGCCCGGCTTGCGGTTTTCCAGATCGATGCGCCGGCCGGTATCCGGCGGCTGCGGCAGGGGCGCATGGGCGGCCAGGATCGCCCGCAACTCGCCCTGCAGCGCATCGGACATGGCCGCGACCCGGCGCTGGCGCAAATCGACATGCAAGATCAGCCATTCCGCCGTCGCGGCGCGATAGCCCTCGCGGGCGTGATACATCACCTGCATCCAATGCATGCGCTTGGTGTCGAAGCCGATGAGTTGGGTTTCGATGCGCAGCGGATCGTCTTTCAGCAACTCGCGCTGATAGGTGATGTGCATCTCGGCGGCGAAGGTTGAACTGCCGGTCTTCTCCAGCGCCTCCGGGGTTATGCCCATCTGCCGATAGGCTTCCTCGAAGGCGCGGTCGAAGGCGGTCAAATACCAGACGATGTTCATATGCCCGCGCAGATCGATCCATTCGGCCTGCACCGACTGCTTGTCATTGACGTAGGGCGCGGGAATCGGTCCGGAGGGTTTGGGCATGGCGCGCCAAAGTACTCAAACTTCTTGTCCGGTCAACGGCCGCAACTTTGCCATCTTTGCCGGGCAGGCTAGGTTTGTCCGCATAGAGGGGCAGCGGATTGCGATCACGAGGGGGGCAGGTTGAGCGTTTCGAGCCGTGAGGAATTGGCGGGCTGGTCGCGGCCGACCCGCCTTTCCGGTCTGGTTTTCCAGCTCAAGGCGGCCGGGCTCCAGATTCGGCGCGGCTGGCGCGACAGGTCAAGCGCACCACAGCGCTTGATACCCGCCGAGCGAAGCGCATTTACTATCCTGCTCAGCGAATCCCGCAGCCCCCTTTGGTCCGATGAGCGCGAGGCCGAGCTCGGCTATCAGCGCGGCAAGGTGCAGAACCTGCGCCGCGCGACCCGCGATCTCAATTGCGTCGCCCTGCCCGCAGGATCGGTATTCAGTTTCTGGCGCCAGATCGGCCGCGCGAGCCGCCGGCGCGGCTACGTTGCAGGCCGCATGTTGCAGCAGGGCTGCCTGGTGCCGGCCACCGGTGGCGGACTTTGCCAGCTGTCCAACGCGCTGTATGAGGCGGCCCTGCGGGCTGGCTGCGAGATCGTCGAACGCCATGGCCATTCGCGCATCGTTCCCGGCTCGCTTGCCGCCGAAGGCCGCGATGCCACTGTCGCCTGGAACTACATCGATCTGCGGTTTCGCAGCTCCCAACCGCTGCTGATCGAAGCAAGGTTGGAGCGCGACGCGCTTGTCGTGCGCTTTCTGGGGTCTGAGGGCATAGCGCCCCCAGCGCGTTCCGCAGCACTGCCAGCGGCAGCCCAGCCAACCAGCGCGGCGCGTCCGCTCGCACGCAGCTGCGCCACCTGCGCCGACACGGCGTGTCACCGGCATGAAATCGCGCCGGCCATCATCAGCCGCGGCCGCACGGCATTTCTGCTGGATGAAAACTGGCCGGAGTTCCGCGACTACATGCGCCGGGCGCATCGCCGCGATGATGTGCTGGGCATACCGCTGGACGGCGCGCGCTGGCATTTGCCGCGATACCGCTGGGACACGAGCGGATTTGCCAGCATCGGCACAGCGCCGCTGAACACGCTCGCCCGTGCGTTCACATCGCGCCGGCTGCAGCACCAGGGCCCGGCGCGGCTGATGGCACAGCTGGCCGACGCACAAGCGCTGGCGCGCCGGCTATCGCGCCTGCTGCAGGCCGATGTCAGCGATGCCTGTGTTGCTCAATCTCTGCTGCCCCATCTCTGGCGCCAGGGCCATCTCGGCGGGCGCGGCTTTCGCGTGCTGATGACCCGATTGCCCATGGCGGAATTACAGCGGCGCCTCGATGCTGGCGCCGCAGCACATCCCGAACGGACAAGCCTTGCCGATTTTCGCGCGCCCGCCTGGCTGGTGGAAGCCGAGGCCGAAGCGCTTGAGGCTGCCGAGGTCATCATCACGCCTCATGATTCGATCGCGCGTCTTTTCCCCGGCAAGACGCTGCATCTCGATTGGCACCGGCCCGCCGCCATACTGACCTCGTCCCCGGCTGCGCGAAACCCGAAACCGCGGCGCATCGTCTTTCCCGGCCCGACCATC
>DASXQK010000039.1:0-11636 GCA_036493015.1 Dongiaceae bacterium
ACAAACGCGCCACAGCCGGCCATGCGGCAACCGGGCACTCCACCTCAAGTCACGACGCCCCAGGCCACCACTCAATCAACCGGTGCCGCGCCGCCGGCAGCGCCGGCGCCAGCAACAGCAGCCATCACTCCCCCACCGGCAGCAACAACGTCGCAAACAACGACACCGGCGACGCCTGCGGCCCAGCCCATGGAAACCACCTCGCCCGAGCTGAGTGCCGCGGATCTGCTGGACGCCATCGGCAAGGCCCCGGCGCCGGTCACCCAGAAAATGATCGTTGCCAGCGTCGTTCCTCCGGCCGGCCCCGCAACGGGCGCCGCGACGGCAACTGGTGCCGGGGCGGGGGCAGGAACGCAGCAGGCCTCCGTCATACAAAATTTCCTGCAGCAGCCGAGCAGCAGCGCGCCGGCCTGGCAGCGCTATGCGCGGCCCTTCGATGTCAACGATCCGCGCCCGCGCATCGCCATCGTCATTACCAAGCTCGGCCTGTTGCACGGCACGACCTTGGCGGCGATCGACCAGCTGCCGGCCGATGTCACGCTTTCCTTCAGCCCCTATGCGAGCGATCTCAGCCAATGGATGGCCCATGCGCGCAGCCTGGGCCATGAGGTGATGCTGGACCTGCCGATGGAATCGAATCAGAGCGGCGCCGATCCCGGGCCTGATGGCATGCTGACCACGCTCAGCGCCGAGGAAAATCTTCAACGCCTGAACTGGGTGACCGGGCGCGCCGAGGGCTATGTCGGGCTTGCCGGCGTTCTGGGCGACCGCTTCACCGCTTCGCCCGTTGGCTTGCGTCCGGTGCTGCGCGACATCGCGCGACGCGGGTTGATGTTCCTCGATCCGCATCTGACCGCTGACAGCCTGGCTTCCAGCGAAGCGACAAAGCTGCGCTTGCCCCGCGCGATTGCCGACCTCACCATCGATAACACGCCCGACCGCGTTTCCATCGATACCCAGCTCGCCGAGCTGGAGCGGCGCGCCCGCATCACCGGTTTTGCCATCGGTCTTGCCAACGGCTATCCGGTGACGATCGAGCGGCTGGCGGATTGGGCGCGCAGCATGGCTGAACGCAACCTGGCGTTGGCTCCCGTCAGTGCCATCGCCGACCAGCAAGCCGACCGATGAAGCGCTATGAGGAGCGGCCCTATCGTCCCGGCGTGGGGATCATGCTGCTGAATGCCGACGACGAGGTTTTCGTCGGTCAGCGTATCGACAACCCGGCTGATGCCTGGCAGATGCCCCAGGGCGGCATCGATGAGGGCGAGGATCCGCTGACCGCCGCATGGCGCGAGATGCAGGAGGAGATTGGCACCGGCAAGGCCGAGCTGCTGGCCGAAAGCCGCGGCTGGCTGAACTACGATCTGCCGCCCGACCTCGCTGACCGGATCTGGAAGGGGCGTTATCGCGGTCAGCGCCAGAAATGGTTCGCCTTCCGCTTTCGAGGGCGCGACGGCGATATTCGCATCGACACGCCCCATGCGGAATTCCGTGCCTGGAAGTGGGCGGCGATGCGCGAGCTGCCCAACCTGATCGTGCCCTTCAAGCGCAAGCTCTACGGCGAATTGCTGGTGGAATTCGCCCGGCTGCTGCCTCCGATCCCCTCGCGGCCATGAGCGAGGCGCCCGCAAGCACGCCGAGCGAACTGATGCAGCAGGCAACCGCCTTGCATCAGGCGCGCAAGCCCGCTGCGGCTGCCGCCCTCTATGAAAAAGTGCTGGCGCTCGATCCCGGCGATGCCGATGCGCTGCATCTGCTGGGGGTTGCCCGCGGCCAGGGTGGCGACAACGAGGCGGCGCTTGCGCTGATCGGCAAGGCCATCGAGCGACGCGGCGATGTGGCCGTCTATCACCTCAACCTCGCCCGAGCGCTATCGAAGCTCGGCGACAAACAGGGCATGGTGGCGGCCCTGCATTGCAGCATTGCCCTCGACGGCCGGGACGATGCGGCGCGGATCATGCTGACTCGCTATCTGATGCCCGGACCCAGCTATGGGGAAATCCTGACGCGCATGCATGGTTGGCTGCGGCCGGCGAGCTATCTGGAGATCGGGGTGGAGAGCGGGCGGTCGCTGGCGCTGGCCCAGCCGCCAACGCGCGCCATCGGCATCGATCCCGCGCCGCAGATCGAGGTCGGCTTTACCGCCGAGACCAAGATTTTCAAAATCACCAGCGACGATTTCTTTGCCCATTACGATCCGGCAAAGGAATTCGCTTGTTCGGTCATCGATCTCGCCTTCATCGACGGGCTGCATCTGTTCGAGCAGACGCTGCGCGACTTCATCAATGTCGAGCGGCATGCCGGCCCGCGATCGGTGGTCCTGGTACATGATTGCCTGCCGGTGGATGAGATGAGCGCCGCGCGCGAGCGCCGCGGCCTGTTCTGGACCGGCGATGTATGGAAGCTCATTCCAGCACTGATCCGCTGGCGGCCGGATCTTGAGGTTCGCAGCATCGCAGCCCGCCCCTCGGGCCTGGGCATGATCACCCGCCTCGATCCCGCCTCGCGCGTGTTGTCGGAGAATTACGAGGCGGTCGTCGCGCAGTTCATGGACATGCCCGCACCTCTGGATAGTGCGGAACAGAACAGGGTTCTTGCCCGCACCGCCAACGATCTGGAAGAGCTGGAAGGCTTTCTGCGCTCCCGCGGCTACGGCGCGCGGGATAGTTCGGGCTAATCGCCCGTCAAAATCCGATCGACCAGCTGGCCCACCGTCGGCACGAAGCCGCCGGCATAGAAGGGATCGTCCCTGAAGCGATAGGCGTTGTGACCGGCGAACATCAGATTGTGCTCCGTATCCTCGGAGTGGCTGATGGTCTGCAGCGTCTTCTGGATGCAATAGCTGCGCGGATCGGCCTTCTTGCCCGTGGTGCCCGCCTCGTTCTGCGCCCAGTTGGAAAATGAGCAGGCCGAAAGACAGCCCATGCAGTTGATCTGGTCGGTGCGAATCTCGTCCGCCTTTTCCGACTCGACGAAGACCAGGGTTGAATCGGGCGTGCGCAGCGCCTCGGTAAAGCCCGCCGCCACCCAGCCCGCGGCGCGCAGCTTGTCGGCTGCGGTCAGATAGACGATGCGCCCGCGCGCGCCCACCGGGAATTCCCATTCATGCTCGCCCACCGGCGCCATGCTGTAGGCGACCTGGCGCTCCGATCTCGCGCGCAATTCATCGATGAAGGGGTTGCTCACCGCCGAGGAATAAAAGCCGGTCGGGCTGAAGCGATTGAGGAACACGTCGCCTTCGCTCAAGGACAAAAGCCGCTTCTTCCAGGCTTCCGAGATCGGACTCTCCTGGGTCAGCAGCGGGCGCGTGCCGAACTGAAAGGCGACCGGGCCGATATCGGGATCGCCAATCCAGTTTGCCCATTCGCGCAGATACCACACGCCGCCGGCCATGAAGATCGGCACATCGGCCAAGCCGCATTCCTCCGCCATCAACCGGCGCAGCTCGACCACGCGTGGGAACGGATTCTCCGGCCGGTTTGGATCCTCGCTGTTGGAAAGGCCGTTATGGCCGCCGGCGAGCCAGGGATCCTCGTAGACCACGCCACCCAGCCAGTCGCGGAACTTGTGATAGGCGCGCTTCCACAGAGCGCGGAAGGCGCGGGCTGAAGAGACGATGGGATAATAGTAGACACCGTACTGGGCGCAGATCTCGGCAATGCGATAGGGCATGCCGGCGCCGCAGGTGACGCCGTGGATCATGCCCTTGGCGCCTTCCAGCACGCCATGCAGCACGCGCTCGGCCCCGCCCATTTCCCACAGGACGTTCATATGCAGCCGGCCCAGGCCGTTGGAGGATTCATGGGCCATGCGCGCCTGGTGGATGCCGCCGCGGATGGAATGGGCGATCAGCTCGTCATGGCGCTCGCGCCGCGTCTTGCCGTAATAGATCTGCGGCAGCAGGTTGCCCTCGGCATCGAAGGAATCGGCATTGACGCCGGAAAACGTGCCGACGCTGTTGCTCGCGGCCCAGGCGCCGGAACTCTCGCCGTTGGAAATCGAGATGCCCTTGCCGCCTTCGACCAGCGGCCAGACTTCCCTGCCGGAGACGATGATGGGTTGAAGTGCCTTCACGGGCGTCTCTCTACCAGCCCTAAAGCGCCTGACGCAAGGCGCCGGGCCGGTCGGTGATGATGCTGTCGGCCCCCCAGCCCTGCAATCGCCGGGCCAGGGCCGCATCGTTGACCGTATATACAGCCAGATCATAGCCCAACCGCTTGATCTCGGCCGCCCATTCCGGCGTCAGATTTTGGTACCCGCAATGGACCGAATGGCAGGCCAGGCCGGCCGCTGCCGCCGACCAGTCGGCCGGCTTCTCCCAGATGAGCAGGCCCCGGGGGTATTCCGGCGCGCTATCGCGGGCCGCCGCCAGCCCGTCGCGTGAAAAGCTCGAAATCACGAGGCCGCCCCGGCCCTTGGGCCAGACGCGGCGGACAATATCCATGATGGCCCGGCCGGTTTCAGGCTCCTGGCCGGGCGAGGGCTTAATTTCGAGATTGGCGTCGATCCCCAGTTCCAGCACCAAAGCCAGAGCCTGATCCAGGCGCGGCACCGGCTCGCCGCGATAGGCATCGGAAAACCAGCTGCCGGCGTCGAGCGTCGAAATCTCGCTCCAGGCCATGGCTGCCGCTGGGCCACGGCCGTTTGTGGTGCGATCCAGCAAATCGTCATGCATCAGGAAGACGACGCCATCGCTTGTGAGCTTGGCGTCGAACTCCACCATCTGCGCGCCCTGTTCGGCGGCAAGCCTGAATGAGGCCAGCGTATTTTCCGGCGCGTGGGCCGCGGCACCCCGATGGCCCACGACCGGCGCCAAAAGCCTCACCCTCTCGCCTCCCCGGGGAAGCGGGCGGCCTTACTCGCCGGCGGCCGCCTTCAGCTCCTCGCCGGTCTTCTGGTCGACGGCCTTCATGCTGAGCTTGACCTTGCCGCGGTCATCCACGCCCAGCACCTTGACCTTAACCACATCGCCGACATTGACCACGTCGCTGGTCTGCTTGACCCGCTGCGAAGCGAGCTCGCTGATATGCACCAGACCGTCGCGGCTGCCGAGGAAGTTCACGAAGGCGCCGAAATCCATGACCTTCACGACCTTGCCGGAATAGACATGGCCGATCTCCGGCTCGGCAACGATGCCGCGGATCCAGTCGATGGCGGCTTGGGCTGCGGTAGCATCCACCGCGGCGACCTTGATCGTGCCGTCGTCCTCGATATCGATCTTGGCGCCGGTCTGTTCGGTGATCTCGCGGATCACCTTGCCGCCCGTGCCGATCACTTCGCGGATCTTGTCCTTGGGGATGTTGATCACGGTGATGCGTGGCGCATTCTGGCTGACTTCCTGGCGCGAGGAATCGATGGCCTTGGCCATCTCGCCCAGGATGTGCAGCCGGCCGGCCTGCGCCTGGTTCAGCGCGATCTTCATGATCTCCGGGGTGATCGAGGCGATCTTCAGATCCATCTGCAGCGAGGTAACGCCGCGATCGGTCCCGGCGACTTTGAAATCCATGTCGCCCAGATGATCCTCATCGCCCAGGATGTCGGAGAGGACGGCGAAATCCTTGCCTTCCTTGATCAGGCCCATGGCGATACCGGCCACCGGACGGGTCAGCGGAACGCCCGCATCCATCATCGAGAGCGACGAGCCGCAGACGGTCGCCATCGAGGACGAACCGTTGGATTCGGTGATCTCCGAGACGATGCGCACCGTGTAGGGGAACGCTTCCTTCGCCGGCATCAGCGGATGGACCGCCCGCCAGGCAAGCTTGCCATGGCCGATCTCGCGCCGGCCGGGCGAGCCCATGCGGCCCGCCTCGTTGGTGGCATAGGGCGGGAAGTTATAGTGCAGCATGAAATGCTGGCGGGATTCGCCTTCCAGCGCGTCGATGATCTGCTCGTCCTGGCCGGTGCCGAGCGTGGTCACCACCAGCGCCTGGGTCTCACCGCGGGTAAACAGCGCCGAGCCATGGGCGCGGGGCAACACGCCGATCTGGCAATCGATTGCACGCACGGTCTTGGTATCGCGCCCATCGATGCGCTTGCCGGTAGCCAGGATGCTGCCGCGCACGATGTTCTGCTCCAGCGCCTTGAACTTCTTGCCGATGAGCTCGGCCGGCAGGCCTTCGGCCACCAGCACTTCGCTCGCCTTCGCCTTGGCATTGGCCAGCTTTACGGTGCGCGCCTGTTTGGCGGTCTCGGTATACGCCGCGCGCAGATCATCGGAAATGACGTCGGCCAGACGCTTGGCGACCTGCTCGGCCTCCGGGGCTGCCGCCGGCAACTCCCAGGGATCCTTGGCGCAGGTTTCCGCCAGCTCGATGATCGCCTTGATCACCGCCTGGAACTGCTCGAAGCCGTACTGGACGGCGCCGAGCATGATGTCTTCGGAGAGTTCCTTGGCCTCGGATTCGACCATCAGCACGCCTTCGGCGGTGCCGGCGACGACGAGGTCGAGCGCGGATTCACCCAGCTTTTCCTGCAGCGGGTTGAGCACATACTGGCCGTCGGCATAGCCGACGCGCGCAGCGCCGATCGGGCCCATGAAGGGAATGCCGGAGATGGTGAGGGCGGCCGAGGCGCCGATCAGGGCGACGACATCGGGGTCGTTCTCCAGATCGTGGCTCAGCACCGTGCAGACGACCTGGGTCTCGTTGCGAAATCCGGCTGCAAACAGCGGACGGATCGGACGGTCGATGAGGCGCGAGGTCAGCACCTCCTTCTCCGTCGGCCGGCCTTCGCGCTTGAAGAAGCCGCCCGGGATCTTGCCGGCGGCAAACGTCTTTTCCTGGTAGTTGACCGTAAGCGGGAAGAAATCGATCCCCGGCTTCGGCTGGCGGGCGGCAACGGCGGTGCAGAGCACCACCGTCTCGCCATAGGTGACGAGCACGGCGCCGTCGGCCTGGCGGGCGACGCGCCCGCTTTCCAGAACGAGCTTGCGCCCACCCCAGTTGAGTTCCTTGCGTTGAACGTTGAACATTGAATTATCCTTGATTGGATCGCTATGGCATGAAGGTCGGAATGCCCATTGCCGGACCCGCGAAAGCGGCGCTGAACGCGCCGCTTGCGTCGGCCCGGCATACTACATGCTGCCCGCTCCGACCGTTCAGCGGGCAGGTCGCACTCTTTGCGCCCGCTTGCCGCGGAACGCAATCGTTAGATGGGGTATTAACGGCGAAGTCCAAGGCGCTCGATGAGTTCCTTGTAGCGCCCTTCGTTCTTGCGCTTGAGGTAATCGAGCAAGCGCCGCCGCTGGCCCACCATCACCAGCAGGCCACGGCGGGAATGGAAATCCTTCTCGTGGGTCTGGAGGTGGTCGGTGAGGCTCTTGATACGCTCGGAGAGCAGCGCCACCTGGACTTCCGGCGAACCGGTGTCGCCCTCGCCGGTGGCGAATTCCTTGATCAGCGCCTGCTTGCGCTCGACAGTAAACGACATCGCAGAGTCCTTTCTCTCTACAGGTTCAGCACGCGCACCGGGCGTATATCACCGGCCTCGAGACGGACGAGCGCCACCGGCAAGCCGCCGGACTTGGCGCAGAAAATCGCCCCGCTCTCGAAATGGCCAATGCGTTCCAGGTCTTGGCGCCGGATCGGTCCGACGGTCTGTCCGCAACGCAGGCGAGACGCCTCACTATCGCTGACGGCCAGCGCCGGGATGTCGTCCAGCGCGGTCGCCACCGCTAAAAGGTGCCGTGAAGCGGCGGGAATATGCCCCAAGGCCTTTAGCGAATCCAGCGAAATCCCGTGGGATTCGTTAAACGGGCCTACGGCGATACGCCGCAGCGCCGAGACATGGCCGCGGCTGCCGACGGCCTCGGCCAGGTCGCGCGCCAGGCTGCGCATATAGGCGCCTTTGCCTGAGCGCACCTCGAACAGGGCATGGTCGGCATCGGGCCGCCCGATCAAGTCGAAGCGTTCGATCAGAGCTTCGCGCCGCGCCAATTCGACCACCTCGCCAGCCCGAGCCAGGTCGTAAGCCCGTTCGCCGGCCACCTTGAGGGCGGAATAGATCGGGGGGCGCTGCAGGATCAGCCCGCGCAGGGCCGGCAATGCGGCCTCGATCTCGGCATCCTCTGGCCGCTTCTCGCTCGTGGCGATAACCGCCCCTTCGGCATCGTCGGTTGCCCGCGCTTCGCCGAATTTGAGGGTGAAGCGATAGGTCTTCATGCCATCCATGACGAAGGGGACGGTCTTGGTTGCCTCCCCCAACGCGATGGGCAGCAGGCCGGTCGCCAGTGGATCGAGGGTGCCGCCATGGCCGGCCTTTGCCGCATTGAAAACCCGGCGCACTTCGCCGACCGCGGATGTCGAGGTGATGCCGGCGGGCTTGTCGAGGATCAGCCAGCCATCGACGCGATCGCCCCGCCGCTTACGCCCCATTGCCGTTGTCCTCCGGGCCCTTGTCCTCTGGGCCGGCATCCTTCTTCAGATCGCGGATGACGGATGGGTCATGCAGAAGCTTCTCGATGCGATCGGCCTTGTCGAAGGAAAGATCGGGGGCGAAATGGACCGTAGGCGCCACGCGAAGTTCGACAGCATCGGTCAGGCGCATGCGAAAGAATCCGGTCGCCCGGTTGAGCGCCTTGGCCAGCGCCGCGGCATCGCCGCCGCCAAACGGCACCACGAAGGCCGTGGCCGCACGCAAATCCGGGCTGACGCGAACTTCGGTTACGGTCACCTGCAACCCGGCGAGTTCCGGATCGCGCAACTCGCCACGGGCCAAAATATCGGCCAGCGCATGGCGCAGCGCTTCGCCGACCCGCAGCTGGCGCTGGCTGGGGCCCTGGCTTCGCTTTCTAACCATCGCTAAGCGAGCTCGCGCGAGACTTCCTCGATCTCGAAGCACTCGATCTGATCGCCGCGCTGGATGTCGTGATAGTTCTCGAAGGCCATGCCGCACTCGAAGCCTTCCTTTACCTCGCGCACTTCATCCTTGAAGCGCTTGAGCGTCTTCAAGGCACCTTCGTGGATCACCACGTTGTCGCGCAGCAGGCGCACCTTGGCGCCGCGCTTGACCACGCCCTCGGTCACCATGCAGCCGGCGATCTTGCCGACCTTGGTGATCTCGAAGACCTCGCGGATTTCGGCATTGCCCAGGAAGCGTTCGCGCAAGGAGGGCGCCAACATGCCCGAGAGTGCCGCCTTAACGTCGTCGATGACGTTATAGATGATCGAGTAATAGCGGATATCGACCTTGTCGCGCTTGGCCAGTTCGCGGGCCTGGGGATTGGCGCGGACATTGAAGCCGATGATGAGGCCGCCCGAGGCGCGGGCGAGTGTCACGTCGGATTCGTTGATGCCGCCGACGGCCGCATGCAGGATCCGCGCGCCGACTTCGTCGGTGCGCATCTTCTGCAGCGAGCCCACGATCGCTTCCAGCGAGCCCTGCACGTCGGTCTTGATGACGACCGAAAGCTCCCTGGATTCGCCCGCGGCAATGCGCGAGAACTGCTGCTCCAGCGTGCCGCGGCCGGGGCCGCTCTGCTGGGCGCGCAGCCGGGTCCCGCGGAATTCGCTGACCTGGCGGGCGCGGCTTTCGTCTTCCACCACCGCGAAGCCGTCGCCGGCAAGCGGTGCTTCCTGCAAGCCCAGCACTTCGACCGGGGTTGCCGGACCCGCCTCGTTCACCGGCTGGCCGTGATCGTCGATCATGGCGCGCACGCGGCCCCAGGCTGCACCGGCGACAAAGATGTCGCCGACACGAATGGTGCCGTTCTGGACCAGCAAGGTTGCGACCACGCCGCGGCCGCGATCGAGCTTGGCCTCGATCACGGTGCCGCTGCCCGGACGGTCGGGATTGGCCTTGAGATCGAGGATTTCAGCCTGCAACGAGAGGGCCTCTTCCAGCCGCTCGATACCGGCCCTGGTCTTGGCCGAGACCTCGACATCGAGCACGTCGCCGCCCAACTTTTCCACCACCAGCCCGTGCTGCAGCAGATCCTGGCGCACGCGGTCCGGATTGGCCGAGGGCTTGTCCATCTTGTTGATGGCGACGATGACCGGGACCTTGGCTTCCTTGGCGTGATTGATGGCCTCGATCGTCTGTTCCATGATTCCGTCATCGGCGGCCACGACCAGCACGACGATGTCGGTCACATTGGCGCCCCGCGCGCGCATCTCGGTGAAGGCCGCGTGGCCCGGCGTGTCGATAAAGGTGATCTTCTGTCCGCCGGGGCGCGTCACCTGATAGGCGCCGATATGCTGGGTGATGCCGCCGGCCTCGTGGGCCGCCACATCGGTCTGGCGCATGGCGTCGAGCAGCGAGGTCTTGCCATGATCAACATGGCCCATGACCGTGACGACGGGCGGGCGCGAGCTGAGCGCCGCCGGATCGTCGACTTCGCCGCCAATACCTACCTCGATATCGGAATCGCTGACGCGGCGCAGCCGATGGCCGAACTCGTTGACGATCAATTCGGCGGTGTCGGGATCGAGGCGCTCGTTGATCGTCGCCATGATGCCCATCTTCATCAGCGACTTGATCACGTCGGTGCTGCGCTCGGCCATGCGGCTGGCGAGCTCCTGAACCGTGATGCTTTCGGGAATGATCACGTCGCGGATGACGCGGCCGGGTTCCTGCTGCTGCTGCAGCGCGCGTTTTTCCTTTTCGCGCGCGCGCTTGACGGCGGCGAGCGAACGCATGCGTTCGCCGGCATTCTCGTCGAGCGCCTGGTTGATCGACATCTTGCCGGTGCGCCGGCGCGGTTCGTCGCGGCGCGGCGCCAGCGGCTTGGCCGGGGCGCGCAAGCTGGGGCGCTTGGCCTTGGCGGGTTCTTCTTCTTCCTCGACCTCGGGCACGGGCCCACGCGAGGGCCGCACCACATTGGGCTCGATGCGCTTGACCGCGGGCTCGACCTTGGCCTTCGGCTTTTCGGCCTCAGGCGTCACGTCATTGGCGGGTTCCGGGGGCTTGGGCGGATAGACTTCGCCGCGGGCCTCGGCCGCCTTGCGGCGTGCCTCTTCGGCAGCGGCCTGTTCAGCCTCTTCGACCGCGCGGCGCTGGGCCTCTTCGGCTTCCTGGACGCGGCGCACTTCATCGGCACGCGCGGCCTCCTCCAGCACCTTCAGGCGGGTCGCACGTTCGCCCGCGGTCAGGTTGGAAAGATGGGCCTTGTCCTCGGCGCTGAGCTCGGCGGTGGCGAGCGCCAGGTCCTTGTCGGTCGGGACCTCGGTCATCTTGCCGCCGGCGCCCGGCGCATAGGTGCGCTTGCGCTTGACCTCCACGGCGACCGTCTTGGAGCGGCCATGGGGGAAGGTCTGCTTCACCTGGCCGGCATCGACGGTCTTCCTGAGCTCAAGCTTTCCCCGTGACAGGGAGAGCGGCTTTTTCACTTCCGATTCATTGCTCGTCGTCATCGCAACTCATTTCTCCGGCCGCGAGTTATTCGCGGCGCCATACGTCTTCATGGACTGAAACCGTCCACATTCGCGCAGCAACCGTTCGGCCATGCCGCCGGGTGCAACACATCCATGGACCACGCCCTCAATGCCCAGGGCCGCCGACAATTCAACGCTGTCGAACAGCGCAATAACGGGCAAATCGCCGGCCAGCGCCGCCAGCTTGCCCCGACCATCGGCGGCGCCGTCGCTGGCCGCCAGCAACAGGGCGGCGCGTCCGGCCTTCAAATCCTCGCGCACCTT
>DASXQK010000040.1:0-6461 GCA_036493015.1 Dongiaceae bacterium
TGCCCGGGGCGCACCTTTTGCACACCCTCGACGATGACCTTTTCGCCCTCCTTCAAGCCCGACTGGATGACTGCATCCACCCCCTGGTTGGGTCCTACGGTGACCCGGCGCTGCTCGACCTTGTTGTCGCCGTTGACGACCATCACGTAGTAGCCGGCCTGATCGACCTGGAGGGCGGCCTGCGGCACCACAAGGCGCGGCTGCTCCTTCTTCTCCTTGATCTGTACGGTGACGAACTCGCCATCCACCAGCAGCCGGTCGGGGTTGGGCAGGGTTGCCCGCATGGTCAGCGTATCGGTCTGCTGGTCGACCTGGGGATCGGTGAAATTCCACACACCCGGCAGCGGGTATTCCTTGCCGTTGGACAGCGTCACGAGGATCTGGATCTTGGTCTGGCTGCCATCCTGTTGCTTGCGGGATTCGCGGATATCCTCGAGCTGGCGCTGGCTGACCGGAAACAGGACATAGATCGGGTCCTGGCTGACGATGGTCGTCAGAACCCCGCTGGCCGGGTTGACCAGGTTGCCGGTGGTCAACGCCGTGAGCCCAATCCGCCCGTCGATGGGCGAGCGGATATCGGTATAGCCCAGATTGATCTCCGTCTGGGTCAGGGCCGCCTGGGTCTGGAGCACCTGGGCCTTGGCTGTGTCCCAGGCTGCCTTGTTCTGGTCCACGGTTGCCTGGGGCGTGTACTGGTTCTTCACCAGCTGGAGCGAGCGATTGTATTGCAGCTGGGCATTGATGGTGGTGGCCTGGGCCGCCGCCAGATTGGCCTTCGCCTGGTCGGCCAGCGCCTGATATTGGGATTTTTCGATCTGATAGAGGATGTCGCCCGCTTTCACGTCCTGCCCTTCGGTGAACAAGACCTTCTCGATGAAGCCCTCGACCCGGGCCCTGACTTGCACGATGCCGATGGCCTGGATCCGGCCGACGAACTGATCGGCCCGGCTGACCCCCTTCATGGCCGCAACAGTCACACCCACGGCGGGCGGCGGCGGGGGTGCTGCCGCCTGTTTCTTCTCGTCGCAGGCGGCGAGCAAAGGCGTCAGCAGCGCTAGGAAAAGAAGTGGAAGGCGGCAAGGCAACTGGTTCATCGGCGGCACTCCGCGCGTCGCTGATTGGCCGATAGCGGCCAAACGGGCGCCGCCATTCAAAGCGGAAATAGCTTAACCAAATCCCATAGCTGGTGAACCCCTAACCTTGGCGCCAGAGAGGCTGACGCTTACTCGGTTACGCCCAGGTCAGTAGGGCGCCTGGCAGAACCAGAGACGGGGGCCGCAGCATTGCAACTTGCTGAAGCCTTCCCCATTTAACCTACGAACGTGAAGGGTTATCCCCGAAACAAAATTGAGGCGGAGGAACGAAGGCTCAATGTCGCGTGATGAACTTTCATTATGGATGTGGTCGGAGGCCTGCCGGCTTATCGAACGCGCCGATACGGTCCAGCGCCAGTTCGCCGGGGTCGTCGGCGATGCGGATGCCTGTGTCTGGGAGCCGCCGGCCGATGTCTACGAAACCGAATGGGATTTGCGCATTGTCGTGGCGCTGCCGGGCGTGCGCGCCGGCGCCGTGGAGGTGAGCGTGGAATCCTGCCAGCTCGTTGTGCGCGGCGAGCGCGAACTGCCGGCCATTCCCGGCCGCGCCGTGATCCGGCGCATGGAACTGCCCCATGGCCGGTTCGAACGGCGCATCCGCTTGCCTGCCGGACATTACGAATTCGCCGAGCGCGGCTTCCGCGACGGTTGCCTGCTGCTCGTGCTCAACAAGATTGCCTGACGGAGAGTACCCATGACCAACAACATCCCTGTTGCCGCCGATAGCAATACCGGCCTGCGCGAACAGCCTGGCGCCGCCCCGACAAGCGAGCGCACCACGCCAGCCGCGGAGAAGGCCGACGATATCCTGAAGCTGCCCGAGGGCTGCATTCCGTTGCTGCCGGTGCGCAATACCGTGCTGTTCCCGGCGACCATGCTGCCGCTGGATGCGGCCGCGCCCAAGGCGGCTGCGGCGGTCCAGCATGCGGTCAAGACCCAGAGCCCGATCGGCGTTCTGCTGCAGACCGATCCGGAGGTCGAGGCATCGGCCGCGGGGCATCTTGCCTCCATCGGCACGGTGGCCCAGGTGCTGCGCTATCTCACCGCCCCCGATGGCCGCAATCACTTGATCTGCCGGGGCGAACAGCGCTTCCGCGTCGTCGAGCTGGTAGAGGGCTATCCCTTCTTGGTCGCCCGCATCGAGCGCATCGACGAGCCGGCGGCCAAGGGCCAGGAGATCGAGGCTCGGGTGATGAAGCTGAAGGAACGGGCGCTGGAGGCGCTGCGCCTCATTCCCGATGCGCCGGAAGGCCTTCGAGACGCCGTGGCCGGAATCGGCGAGCCGGGCCAGCTGGCCGATGTACTCGCCTCCTTCATGGATATCAAGGTGGAGGAAAAACAGCGCATCCTGGAGGCGATCGATATCGCCGTCCGCCTGGACCAGGTTTTGTGGTTCGTCTCCTACCGCCTGGAAGTACTGCGGCTCTCCCGCGATATCGGCGAGCGTACCCGCCAGACCATCGAAGGCCGTCAGCGCGAGCATATCCTGCGCGAACAGCTCCAGACCATTCAGAAGGAGCTGGGCGAAGGCGAGGAAGGCGGCAGCGATGTAACCGAATTGGCCGAGCAGATCGCCAAGGCCGGCATGCCCGAAGAGGTCCAAACCGTTGCCGACAAGGAGCTGAAGCGCCTGCGGCGGATGCCGGACAATGCCGGCGAGCATTCGATGCTGCGCACTTATCTGGAATGGCTGGCCGAGCTGCCCTGGAAGGTCAGCGAAGGCGAACCCATCGATATCGCCGAGGCCCGCAAGGTGCTGGACGAGGACCATTGCGGCTTGGAGAAGGTAAAGAAGCGCATCCTGGAATATCTCGCGGTGCGCAAGCTGAACCCGACCGGCCATGCGCCGATCCTCTGCTTCGTGGGCCCCCCCGGCGTGGGCAAGACCTCGCTGGGCCAGAGCATCGCTCGCACCATGAAGCGCAAATTCGTTCGCGTCAGCCTGGGCGGGACGCATGACGAGGCGGAAATCCGCGGCCATCGGCGCACCTATATCGGCGCCCTGCCGGGCAACATAATCCAGGCGCTCCGCAAGGCGGGGTCGCGGGACTGCGTCATGATGCTGGACGAGATCGACAAGCTCGGCCGCGGCATCCAGGGCGATCCGTCCTCGGCACTGCTCGAGGTGCTGGACCCGGCGCAGAACGGCACGTTCCGCGATAATTACCTGGGCGTGCCCTTCGATCTCAGCCGCGTGGTCTTCATCACCACCGCGAATATGCTGGAGACGATTCCCGGCCCGCTGCTGGACCGCATGGAGATCATCCGGCTCTCCGGCTACACCGAAACCGAGAAGGTCGAGATAGCCAGGCGGCACTTGATTCCGCGCCAGCTCAAGGAAAACGGGCTGCAGGTGGGCCAGGTGACAATCGCCGACGAGGCGTTGCGCCGGATCATCAGCCTCTATACGCGCGAAGCCGGCGTGCGCAATCTCGAGCGCGAGATCGGCTCCGTGCTGCGCCATGCCGCGGTCGGCATCGCCGAGGGCAGCAAGGCGAGTGTTGCGATCGGGCCGGACGATCTGGTGCCGAGCCTGGGCAGCCCGCGCTTCGAGGCCGAGGTGGCTCAGCGTGTCAGCGAGCCGGGCGTGGCCACGGGTCTTGCCTGGACGCCGGTCGGTGGCGACATCCTGTTCATCGAAGCCTCGGTGACGCCGGGCAAGGGCAAGCTGACCCTGACCGGCCAGCTGGGCGATGTGATGAAGGAGAGTGCCCAGGCCGCGATGAGCCTGGTCAAGGCCAAGCAGAAGGCGCTGGGCATCGAGGGCTCAGTTCTCGAAAACAGCGATATCCATGTGCATGTGCCGGCGGGTGCCACACCCAAGGACGGGCCGAGTGCCGGCGTCACCATGTTCGTGGCGCTGGCTTCGGCCCTGGTCAACCGGCCGATCCGCGCCGATATCGCCATGACCGGCGAGATCAGCCTGCGCGGCCTTGTCATGCCGGTGGGCGGCATCAAGGAAAAGGTGCTGGCCGCCATGCATGCCGGGATCAAGACGGTGATGCTGCCGGCGCGTAACCGCCGCGACTTCGAGGACATCCCCGAGGAAGCCCGCCAGCAGCTCCAGTTCATCTGGCTGGAGAATGTCGACCAGGCTCTGGATGTAGCGCTCGGCACGTCCGTCGCCGCGGCGGCGTAGGCGCGGCTTTCCGGCCAACCTTCACCCCAGCCCTCTCCCGCTTGGCGGGAGAGGGAGCGCCCCGGCGCGCAGCGACGGGAGGGTGAGGGCTTCAGGAGAGGCATGGATGCCCACTTCAGATGGCGGGTTGCCGCCACTCGATCTCGAAAGCCTCATGGTGAGCCTGTCAAACCATGAGGGATGCACCATCGTGCCACCTCATCCTTGGACAAGCTCAGAATGAGGGTGAGCGCGAATCGGCTATTGGAGACGCCTGCATCTTCATGGCCATGCGCAGCGCATAGCGCAGGCTGGCATGATCGGCCTTGCCGGTGCCCGCGATGTCGAAGGCCGTGCCATGATCCACGCTGGTGCGGATGAAGGGCAGGCCGATGGTGATGTTGACGCCCTCATCCACGCCCAGATATTTGACCGGAATCAGGCCCTGGTCGTGATACTGCGCCACCACCACATCGAATTCGCCGCGCCGCGCCCGCATGAAGATCGTATCGCCGGCCCAGGGGCCCGATGCATCGATGCCCTCGGCACGGGCCGCCTCCACAGCGGGTTTGATCACCGCACCGTCTTCTCGGCCGAACAGCCCGTTCTCGCCGGCATGGGGGTTGAGCCCCGCCACCGCCACCCGCGGCCGGGCAATGCCGAACCGCCGGCAGGCATCGCGCGCCAGGCGGATGGTCTGCAGCTCGGTTTCGATGGTGATCAGCCGGCCAACCTCGGCCAGCGGCACATGGATCGTGACCAGCACGACGCGCAGCTCGTCATTGGCCAGCATCATGGCGTAGCTCGCAGTACCGGATTTGTCGGCCAGAATTTCCGTATGGCCGGGATAGTGGATGCCGGCGGCCTTCATCGCTTCCTTGTTCAAGGGCGCCGTGACGATGGCTGAGATCGTTCCCGCCCGCGCCTCGGTAATCGCGCGCTCGACATAGGCATAGGCGGCGGCCCCGGCGCGCGCATCGATCCGGCCGAAAGGCAGATCGGCCGGAAGCTCTCCCACCCGAAGGATATCGACGCTGCCCGGTGCGAAACAGGCCCCGGCCACATTCTCGATCAGGTGGGTCGCAAGCTTCACGCCGGTGATGCCGATCGCCCGGCGCATCATGCCTTCATCGCCAATGACCAGCAGTCGCGGAAGATCCTTCTCGGCGCAGAGCCGGGCCACGATTTCCGGCCCGATCCCGGCCGGGTCGCCCATCGTCAGTGCGATCGGTGCGAGGCCGCCGGTCATGGATCTAGAATTTGATATCCGCGCTCTTGGCCAATTCGACGAAGGCGCCGTCGAGGGTGGCGTTGTGATGGGCGACGATGCGCTCGGCCGGCAGGACCTTGTTGTCGAAGGTGGTATGGGCGTCGTTCGCCAGCACGATGCTGTAGCCCAGGCCTTTCGCCGCGCGGCAGGCGGTGTCGACGCAGTAATCGCTCTGCATGCCCGCGATCACCAGCCGGTCGACGCCTTTCTTTTTCAGCTGCTCGTGAAAATCCGTGCCATGAAAGGCGCTGATATTCTGTTTGACGATCACCGGCTCGTCCGGCTTCGGCGCCACATCCGGGTGATGGGGAAAACCAGGCGTGCCTTTGTGCAGCGGGTCGCCCTCGGGCCCGTCATGCTGGACGTGAAAGACCGGCGTGCCGGCAGCCCGCGCGCGCTTCAGCATATCGGCGCAGCGTTGCAGCACGTCTTCGCCGCGATAGGGCGCTACCGCATCGGTGAACATGCCTTGTTGCATATCGATGATGACCAGGGCGGTCTTCATGGTGCTGATTCCCGAATGATTGAATGACCCAACATAGCAAACTGGCGCGAGAGTCCGAAGCCTGATGGACGCGTGCTATCGATGCCGGGGGCGCAAATGGAACAGGGCCGGGTGATCGGGCTGGGTGGTAACCACGGCCGCCGGCAGCACCGGCTGGCCATGGACGAGGGTCACCTCGAAACGCTTCATCAGGATCGCCAGCACGAGGACGGCTTCGGTGAGTGCGAATTGCGCACCGACGCAGATCCGGGGTCCGGTGCCGAAAGGTAGGTACGCCAGGCGCGGGATCGCCGGTGCCCCCTCCAGGAAGCGCGCGGGATCGAAGGAATCGGGATTGCTCCAGAACCGGCGGTGGCGATGCAGCACCCAGGGCGAGATCATCATTAGCGAGCCAGCCGGTATCGAGAGCTCGCGCCAGCGATCGGCCTCGATCGCCTGGCGCACCATGACGAAGGCCGGCGGGTAGAGACGCAG
>DASXQK010000041.1:0-7413 GCA_036493015.1 Dongiaceae bacterium
AACCCAGCCGGTTGAACTGATGGCCCCCAAAATCAAAGCCGCGCGCCGCGGGCGCGGCGCCGCTCTCGTCAAGAAAGAGACCGCGCGTGCCGCGCGCAAGAAGCCCAGCCGCGGCGAGGCAGAGGAGGCGGTGCGAACGCTGATCCGCTGGGCCGGCGACGATCCGCTGCGCGAAGGGTTGATCGGAACGCCCGGCCGCGTCGCCCGCGCCTATGAAGAATTCTTCGCCGGCTATGACGAAGATCCCATGGCCCTTCTCCAGCGCACCTTCGAGGAGACCGAGGGCTATGACGAAATGGTGGTGCTGCGCGACATCCGCTTCGAGTCGCATTGCGAGCATCACATGGTGCCGATCATCGGCCGCGCCCATATCGCCTATCTGCCGCGCCGGCGCGTGGTCGGCATCTCCAAGCTCGCCCGCGTGCTGGAGGTCTATAGCCACCGCCTGCAGATCCAGGAAAAGCTGACGGCCCAGATCGCCAACATCATCAACGAGGTGCTGCAGCCCAAGGGCGTGGGCGTCATCATCGACGCGTCCCATCAATGCATGACCACGCGCGGCGTTCACAAGCCGGGCATGAGCATGGTGACCAGCCATATGCTGGGCACCTTCCGCTCCGACCCGCGCACGCGGCGCGAGTTCCTGGCCATCGTTTCCAATCCCGCCACCAGCCAGATGGGCAACGTATGAGCCTCGCTGAATCCACCGCGGCCCGCGCGGCGGCAAAGCCGCAGCGCATCGCTCCGCGCGAGATGCTGGCGAAGCTCGTCGCCTTCGACACCACCTCGGCCAAATCGAATCTCGCCTTGATCGAATTCGTGCGCGACTACCTGGCGGGTCACGGCATCGAAAGCCGCCTGATCTTCGACGACCAGCGCAGCAAGGCCAATCTCTACGCCAGCATGGGACCCGGCGGCCCCGGCGGCGTGGTCCTCTCCGGCCACACCGATGTGGTGCCGGTCGCAGGCCAGCCCTGGTCGGCCGATCCCTTTACCTTGCGCGAATCGAACGGCAAGCTTTTTGGCCGCGGCACCTGCGACATGAAGGGATTCATCGCCCTGGCGCTCTCGCTGGCGCCGGAGATGCAGTCGGCAGGCCTGAAGCGGCCCATCCATATCGCGCTCAGCTATGACGAGGAGTTGGGCTGCCTCGGCGCGCCCCGGATGATCGCCGACATCAAGGCCAATCTGCCGTTGCCGGAGGTGGCGATCGTCGGCGAACCGACGCGCCTCAAGCTCGGCAACAAACACAAGGGCTGCTACGGCTTCGATCTCGAAGTCACCGGGCGCGATGGCCATTCCAGTGCAACCCATCGCGGCGTCAATGCGATCGCCTATGCGGCGCGCGCCATCGCTTATCTCGATGACATGGCCGAGCGCTTCCGCCGCGAAGGCCCCTTCGATCCCGGTTTCGATCCGCCATACACGACCTTCAATGTGGGTGAGATCGGCGGCGGCACGGCGGTCAACGTCATTGCGCGCCAATGCAAGGTCGCCTGGGAATTCCGGCCGATCCCCGCCGTGGATCCGAAGACGGTGGTCGCCGAGGTCGAGCGCTTCCTGAATCAGGATCTCGCACCCCGCATGCGCGAGAAGGCGCCCGAGGCCGGCGTGGCGATGAGCGAAGCTTGCATCGTGCCGCCGCTGGTGCCCCGCCCGGGGTCGCCGGCCGAGGCACTCGCCCGTCACCTCACCGGCGCCAACGATACGATCGGCCTTGCTTTCGGTACCGAGGCCGGCCAGTTCCAGGAAATCGGCATCGATGCCATCGTCTGCGGGCCCGGGAGCATCGAACAGGCCCATCAGCCCGACGAATTCATCGAGCTCTCGCAATTCGCGCAGGGGGAAGCCTTTCTGCGCCGCCTGATCGATTGGGCGAAGGCTTAGGGGGAAGACACCCTCGCTCCGGCCTCTTTCCCTAAATCAGAAGAGGGCCGCTGGCGCCCTACGGCGCCTTGAACGGCTTTACCACCATGACCGGCGGGACGGTCAGCATCTGCATCGTGCGCGAGTTGTTGAGCAGGCCGTTCACCCGGCCGAGCTCGCTTTGCGTCTGATAGAGATTGCTGCCAGCCATGGCTGGATTGGCGAACGGCCGCAGCGGGCCTGAAGGATTGGGCACGCCGATAACGCTGCCCCGGTTCATGACATACCCCTGGCCGACACCACCCTGATTGAGCTGCAATTGCTGGGCGCGCTGCTGGGCTTGCAGCTGATCGCGATAGACCGTCAATTGCTGCTGATCCAGCGGCGAGAGCGTCCGCCCCGCGCCCAGATAGTAATAGGGCTTGGTCACGTCCGGCCCGGCGAGGCTCTGCTTCGCGCCCGCGGCCAAGCAAAGGCCGGCAAGAAGAACGGCGACGGAAAAGCGTTTCATCTGTACCTTCCGGCAGTTCAGCGCAGATAAGCGCGCAGATATTGCGGGATGCTTTTATCAAGCGAGGCGTTGAGGTCGACCATTGCCTGTTCGTTCATGTTGAACCACACGCGCTCGCGGTCGTTCAGCGTTGCATCCGCGGCGACGGTGCGGCTGCGCGTGGATGTAGCATCGACGCTGGCGAGCGCCCGCCCCCCGGCATCGACGATCTGCAGTCGCACGGCGATGGTCAGATCATAGCGCTCGGACTGCGGAATGGTGAAATCGCCGAAGAGGCCGCTGCCCTGATCGCCGGCGAGGTGGGTCTCAATCGCATCGGCCCGCAGCACCGTAAAGACGGCGCGACCCGGCCCGCCGGCAGCCTTCAGGCGGTCATGGGCCCATTGCTGCGCCGTGGCATCGGGGGAGACCGGAAAGTTCTGCTCGACATTGGGTGCTGTCAGCGGCGGGTGGTAGGCATCGACGACATCCACCCGCCCCACGGCCAGGCGATAGGTGGGCAGATGGACGTAAGTCAGTTTTGGAAACGGCTCGCGGCTCGGCGGTGTGTTGCAGGCGGCGAGTCCGGCAAGAGCCAGAAGCAACACTGCGGCGATCGATTTGCGTATCATCGTTGCCAGGACCTGTCGGCGATTTGAAGACCGCTTAAAACTGCTGCTCCGCCCAGCGGCGGTCAAGCGGCGAAGCTGGCCAGACTCTCGCGGTCGAAGCGGTATTTGCGATTGCAGAATTCGCAGGTTATGAGGGCCTGACCCTCTTCCTGCATGGCCGTCAGTTCATCGGCCGGCATGGCCCGCAGCACCATCTCCACCCGCTCGCGCGAGCAGCGGCACCCGGCATTCAGCGCCTGGTCGCGAAAGACGCGAACGCCATCCTCGTGGAACAGGCGAAAGAGCAGGGCGTCGGGGGCGAGGCCCGCATCGGTCAGTTCGCCATTGCGTACGCTCGCCATGAAGGCGAGCGCGCGGCGCCAGCCATCCTCGGCATCCTCGGCCTCCAGGCTCGCCTCGGGCGGGGGCATGCGCTGGAGCATCAGCGCGCCGGCGCGCCAATGCCCATTGATCTCGCTGATAGCCAGGCGCAGCGCGCATTGCAGCTGCTCCGACTGGCGGAAATAATGATGAACGCAGTCCGCCAGGGTGGCACCGGTCAACTCGACGATGCCCTGATAGCGGTCGGTGAAATCGCCCTGATCGACGGTGAAGGCGAGATGGCCCGCACCCAGCAGGCGGGGGACTGAAGTTTCGCCCTCCGCCGACAGGCGGGCGGCATCAAACTGGGCGTAGCCGCGCATGGCGCCGGCACTGGTTATATCGGCCACCATCAGGCGGATCGGCCCGTCGCCGGAGGTCTGCAAGGTGAAGACGCCGTCATATTTCAGGGCGCCTGCCAGCAAGGCGGCAAGCGCCAGCATCTCCGCCAGCATCCGCGCCACCACAGGCGGGTAATCGTGGCGATGCAGGATCTCGTCGGCCAGCGGCCCAAGGCGCACCAGGCGCCCGCGCAGGCGCTGAGCCTCGATCTGGAAGGGCAGGATGCGATCGTCGGCGCTTATAGTACCGGCGGGCGTTGTATCGGCGGGTATCATATTGGCGGTCATGGGCCCTTAGATAGTCAGCGACCGGCCAGGCACCAATAGAGGATTCCCTTCTGGGCGTGCAGGCGGTTTTCCGCCTCGTCCCAGACGACCGATTGCGGCCCGTCGATAACGCCTGCGGTTACTTCCTCGCCGCGATGGGCCGGCAGGCAATGCATGAAGATCGCACCGGGATTGGCGAGCGCCATCAGCCGCTCATCCACCTGATAGCCGCGCAGCAGGTTGTGGCGATCGCTGGTGTCCTTGTCGCCCATGGAGATCCAGGTATCGGTGACCACGCAGTCGGAATTGCGCACCGCCGCATCGACATCGTTGGTGACCTGAATGCTGGCGCCGCGCTGGCGTGCCCAATCGACGACCTCGGCCGGCGGGTTAAGTTCGGCAGGGCAAGCGAGATGGAGGCCGAAACCGAAGCGCTCGGCGGCATGAATCCACGACGTTGCCATGTTGTTGCCGTCGCCGCTCCAGGTGACCTTGCGGCCGGCGATGGGGCCCAGATGCTGCTCGAATGTCATGACATCGGCCAGCAGCTGGCAGGGATGGGTGCGGTCGGTCAGACCGTTGATGACCGGCACTGTGGCGTGTTCGGCCAGCTCGCGCAGCTTCGCCTCGCTGGTCGTGCGCAGCATGATGATATCGACATAGCGCGACAGCACCCGGGCTGTATCCGCCACGCTCTCGCCACGCCCGAGCTGCGAGCTTTCGCGCTCCAGCACGATGACCTCGCCGCCCAGCTGGCGCATGCCGAGTTCGAAGGAAACGCGGGTGCGGGTCGAGGGTTTCTCGAAAATCATTGCCATCGCCTTGCCGGCCAAGGGCTTCGCCTCGCCCCGCGGTGGTTTCCCCGATTTGAAGGCAGCGCCGAGATCGATGATCTGGCGGAGTTCTTCGCGCTGCAGGACGTCGAGGTCGAGGAAGTGGCGGGGCGTGTTCTGGTGGGGCACGATCACGCTGCCTGGAAAGCGGCAGCCGTGCGCTCCAGTATTCCCAGGGCTTCCTCGACGTGGGTGTCGTCGATGATCAGCGGCGGCAGCAGGCGGACCACATTGTCGCCCGCACCGGCGGTCAGCATGCGGTTGGCACGCAATCCGGCGATCACCTCGGTATTCGGCACCCGGCATTTTAGGCCGATCATCAACCCGTCGCCGCGCACCTCTTCGATCAGGCCCGGATGGCGGCGGGCAAAATCCTCCAGCCGGGCGCGCAGGCGCTTGGCGATCGCCTGCACGCCTTCGAAGAAGCCATCGGCCAGCATCACATCCAGCACCGCATTGCCGACGGCAACGGCCAGCGGATTGCCGCCGAAGGTGCTGCCATGGCTGCCGGCGGTCAGCGCTCTGGCCGCTTTTTCCTTGGCAAGGCAGGCGCCGATAGGAAAGCCGCCGCCCAGCCCCTTGGCGGTGGCGACGATGTCCGGCTCGACTCCGGCCCATTCATGGGCGAACAGCTTGCCGGTGCGGCCCATGCCGCATTGCACTTCGTCGAAGAACAGCAGCAGGCCGAACTCGTCGGCCACGGTGCGCAGCGCTTTCAGATACTCGGCCGAGGCCTTGCGCATGCCGCCTTCGCCTTGCACCGGCTCGACCAGGATCGCCGCCGTCTCGCTGGTGATGGCGTTGCGCATCTCGTTCATATTGCCGTAGGCGACATGATCGAAGCCCTCGACCGTCGGGCCGAAACCCGCCAGGTGCTTTTCCTGTCCGCCCGCGGCGATGGTCGCCATGGTGCGGCCATGAAAGGCGCCGTGGCAGCAGATGACGCGATATCGCTTCGGATCGCCGAAATCGTCCTGGTATTTGCGCAGCATTTTCAGGCCGCATTCGATGGCCTCGGCGCCGGAATTGGAGAAGAAGACGCTGTCGGCAAAGCTGTTGGCGATCAGGCGCTCGGCCAGGCGCGCTTGCGCGGGAATCTGGAACAGGTTCGAGGTATGCCAGAGCTTGTTCGCCTGCTCGGTCAAGGCTGCCACCAGATGGGGATGGGCGTGGCCGAGCGCGGTCACCGCAATGCCCGAGGCGAAGTCGAGATAGCGCGTGCCGTCCCCGGTAAAGAGATAGGCGCCCTGGCCGCGTTCGAAGGCGACATCGGCGCGGGCATAGGTGGGCATAACCGCCGGGATCATGGGCGCTTCTCCGTCAAAAAAGGCGGAGACTATCGGTATTCGCCCGGCCTGTGTCAACGAGGGCCCTGTCAACGAATGGTCGTCAACGAGCGGGCCGGGCCGGCAGCCGGGGAAGCCTTCTCAGGCTTTCAGCCGCCAGCCGCGCCGGAAGAGGCGATAGAGCAGGGCTGCCAGCAGCAGGTTCATCGCCAGGATGATGGCCACACCGGTCCCGAGATCGGATTCGGCCTTGCCGGTCAGGCCATAGCGCAAGCCATCGATGACATAGAACAGCGGATTCACGGCGATAAGCCGGCGGCCGATGTCAGGTAATCCCGCCACGGAATAGAACATCCCTGAGAGATAGGAGAAGGGAACGAGGAAATAGGTGAGCAAGGCTGCGAAATGTTCCCAGCGTTCGGCCCAGAGCCCGGCGAGGATACCAAGCAGTGCCAGCATCAGGGTGCCGGCGAGGCCAAAATAGAGCAGGGCCGGCAGGGCGGCGACCCTGAGATGAACGAAGGGATAGATGAGGGCGGCACTGGCAAGGGCGGCCAGGAGACCGGCGGACACGGCCGCGGCGGCATAGGCGCTCAGGCGCTCGGCCGCCGAAAGCGGCGCCATCACCACATCGCCGATGATGCCCTCCAGCTTGTCGAAGATCAGGAAACTGCAGGCGCCGGAAAAGGCCCGCTCGCCCGCGGCATACATCAGAAGGCCGGGCGCCACGAAATCCACCAGCGCCAGGCCGCCCGCGGTGGCACCGGTGCCGCCGGCAGCGGCCTTGAAGATCAGGATCATCAGCAGGCTGGTCAGCGCCGGACCCAACAGACCGTCGATATAGTCCTTTTTCGAGCGCTTCATTTCGCGCCAATAAAGCGTGGCCGTGCCCAGCCAGTTTACCCGGCCGAAGCGGCGCGGCGCGGCCATCGCCGCGCGGCGCTTCAGGGCCGGAGCTTGTAGCCTCGGGCTATCAATTGCCATATGGCGAGACCCAGCAGCAGATCGGCGCTGGCCAGAACCGCCACGCCGATGGCGAGCGATCCATCGGCATGGCCGATGAAGCCGTAGCGGAAGCCGTCAATCATGTAGAAGAAGGGATTGAGATGGGCGATGTGGCGCCACAGATCCGGCAGCCGGTCGGTCGAATAAAACGCGCCCGAGAGGAACGATAGCGGCGTGATGATAAAATTCGTCACCGCGGCCATCTGGTCGAATTTCTCCGCCCAGAGCCCGGCGAGGATGCCCAGGAAGGCCAGCATCAGCGAGGCGGCGGCGGCATTGAAGATAACGAAGAACCAGTCATGAATGCCGTAGGGAAGGAAAAGGCGCACCACC
>DASXQK010000042.1:0-6658 GCA_036493015.1 Dongiaceae bacterium
CCATATCGCCTCGCTGCTCATGACCTTCTTCTATCGTGAGATGCCGGGGCTGATCGAGAAAGGCCACCTCTTCCTGGCCCTGCCGCCGCTTTATCGCCTGACCCAGGGCGGCAAGACCATCTATGCCCGGGACGACAAGCATAAGGACGAGCTGATGAAGACCGTCCTTGCCGGGCGCGGCAAGGTTGAGATCAGCCGCTTCAAGGGGCTGGGCGAAATGCCCGCCGCGCAGCTGCGCGAGACCACGATGGATCGGGGCAAGCGCATCCTGCTGAAGGTTTCAGTGCCGGAGCGCTATGGCGAGGGCGATCGGGGCGAAGCCCGCAAGACGGCCAATCTGGTCGAGAGCCTGATGGGGCGAAAGCCGGAGCTGCGCTTTGCCTTCATCCAGGAACATGCCAAGCAAGTTCGCGATCTGGATGTTTGACCTCTTGCGCCGGCGGCTGCCGTTCCTACAATTCTAGGTGTGAACTGGAGGTCCCGCATGACCCGCTTCCTGTCTCTTCTCGCCATCCTCTGCCTCGCGGCCGGATCGGCCGGTGCATCGAGCATGATCAGCTATTCATGGCTCAGCTATTCGTATAGCCCTCGCGACATCGCCTATGCCGGCGGGCCGGGCGAGTTGTGGACGGAAGTCGCGGGCAATCCGTTTGGCCTGAACCAGCCGGATTTCGACCAGATGGTCACGCAATCCATGTACGGCGCGCATTTCGGCCCACCCACGAAATTCACCACCACACCCGGCCCCAATGCACGGCGCATCTTCCATGTGCGGCTGCTGTTCAACGGAACGGGCACCGACCAGGGCGCCATCTGCAGCGGCGCGCCGGCCCCGGTTCAGCCCTCGGGTCAACCCGGCCATGGCGGCGATGTCGTTCTCTACGCCGCCTTCTGCCAGGGCAATGACGCCCTCTCCTTCCTGCGCGCGGCAGGCGATTTCAGCGGGCCCAACGATCCCGCTTTCATCGACTTCATGCACGACGTGACGATGAAGCTGTTCCCCTCGCAGAACAACGAACTGCTGCGCAACGGCAGCGATTGCCAGTCCTGGTCTTGCTAGAGGCCGCCGCGATCAGGTGCTGAGCCACTCCCGCAGCGCCCTCGTAACTGCCTCGGGCCGCTCCAGCGGCGAGAGGTGACCGCATTCCTCGATCACGATCTGACGCGCGCCCTCGATCACCTCGGCCATGGCCTGCTGCAACTCGGGCGGAGCCAGCCTGTCCTGGCGGCCGGTGAGCAACAGGGTCGGACAGCGGATGGTCTTGAGATTCCCCCAGCTATCCGGGCGATGCTGGCTCGCCTGCTGCTGGCGATGGAAGGCCTTGCGCCCTACCCGATCCGCCATGGCGGCCAGGATTGTTGTCAGCCGCCGGTCGCCAAGACGCATGGGATGGACAAGCAGCGACATGACCGGCAGCGCGCCGTCGGCGCGTGAGGAAATCGGCGTTTCGGATTCGCTTTCCCCGGTACGGGCGGCCGTATCGAGCAGTGCCAGCCGCGTCACCCGTTCGGGCGCGCGGCGCATGATCTCGAGCGCCACATAGCCGCCCAGCGAAAGGCCGGCGAGCGCGAATCGGCCGGTGAGCCCAGCAAGCGTGCGTGCCGCCATCGCTCCCACGCTCTCGTCGCGGGTCAGATCGCCCACCCGTACATCGGCGATATCGGAAAGCCCGGCGATCTGGTGACGGAACAGAGCTGCATCGCAGAGGGCGCCGGGCAACAGAATCAAGGGTTGGCGCCGGGATGTGCGAAGCGAAGGCGGGTTTGCCGGGCTCACGCGCAAGCGCTCACAGCTGTCAGGTTTGGCTCCTGCCTGCGGCGCCAAAAATCCGCCTTGGCCCGCCATTATTCAGTCCAACATTGACAAAATCCTATCTACTCCTATGATCCGGCGCAATTTTTCGCCCCTGCGGCGATTTATCCCCCTTATAAAATCTCTATCTGGAACAATATAAAAACGCATGACTTTTACTGATCTTGGGCTGAGCCCCGAAGTGCTTCGCGCCGTCGGCGACGTAGGCTATGTCGAACCGACGCCGATCCAGGCTCAGGCCATCCCTTACGTCCTGATGGGCCGCGACGTTCTCGGTTGCGCCCAGACCGGCACCGGCAAGACGGCCTCCTTCACCCTTCCGATGATCGACATCCTGGCCAGTGGCCGGGCCCGTGCGCGCATGCCGCGTTCGCTGATCCTCGAGCCGACCCGCGAGCTTGCCTCCCAGGTGGCCGAGAACTTCGAGCTTTACGGCAAATACAACAAGCTCAGCATGGCGCTGCTCATCGGCGGCGAATCCTTTACCGACCAGCTAAAGAAGCTGGATCGCGGCGTCGACGTGCTGATTGCCACGCCAGGCCGCCTGCTCGACCTGTTCGAGCGCGGCAAGATCCTGCTGAGCGATGTGAAGACCCTCGTCATCGACGAAGCCGATCGCATGCTCGACATGGGCTTCATTCCGGATGTCGAGCGCATCGTGGGAATGCTGCCCAAGATCCGCCAGACGCTGTTCTTCTCGGCCACCATGCCGCCGGAAATCCGCCGCCTGGCCGACGCCTTCCTGATGAACCCCAAGGAAGTGACGGTAAGCCCGCCCGCATCGCCCGCCGCGCTCGTGGTCCAGGCGCTGGCCGTGGTCGAGCAGCAGGACAAGCGCGAAGCGCTGCGTCATCTGCTGCGGGCCGAAAATGTCCGCAACGCCGTCATTTTCTGCAACCGCAAGCGCGATGTGGATATCCTTTTCCGCTCGCTGGCCAAGCATGGATTTTCCGCAGCACCGCTGCATGGCGATCTGGCGCAGGCGATCCGCACCGAAACGCTGGAGAAGTTCCGCGACGGCGGCATTCCGATACTCGTCGCCAGTGACGTTGCCGCCCGTGGTCTCGATATCGAGGGCCTCAGCCACGTCTTCAATTTCGACGTGCCGATCCATGCCGAGGACTATATCCATCGTATCGGCCGCACCGGGCGAGCGGGCCGTGAGGGCCATGCCTTCACCATTGCCAGCCAGGGCGACGGCCGCTTCGTCGAAGCCATCGAGAAGATGCTCGGCAAGACCATTCCGCGCATCGACGTCGAAGGTATTGCCACGGTGGGTTTTGAGGACGAGCCGGCGGGCCGCGGTCGCGGCGGCCGGCGTGGCGCCTCCAGCTCAGGCCGCCAGGGTGCCAGTGGCGGTCGGGATCGTGGCGGTCGGGATCGTGGCGGCCGGGATGGCGGCGAGCGCAAGCCTGCGCCGCGTCGTGAGCGCAGTGAACCTTCCCATCAGGACCAGCCCGCACCCGTAGCGACAATCCTGCCCGCGGCCGAGACTGTGCAGCCGCAGCCGGTTGTTGCCGAATCTGTGCGCACCGAGCCTGCGTCGAGCGAGCCTGTGCGCCAGGATCATAATCGGGGGGCCGAACACCAAAGTCACGAACGCCAACGCCATGAACGTCAGCCCCGCGAGCACGCTCGACACGAGGATCGCGGGCATCATGCGCGCGATGAACGCCGTGAGCGTCGCGGTGATCGCGGCCACGACGCGGAAGCCGACGCGCCGGTACTTGCCTTCGGCGACCACATGCCGGATTTCCTGAAACGGCCGGTAAAACTGCCGCCGGCTGGCAAGGAACCCAAAGCGGCGTGATCTAAAGGCCCGGCGCCTAATTCCGGGCTTCGTCTTTCTTCGCCGGGCGTCGGCTCATTCGGCTCGCGTCCTGCTGCATCATCGACCGCCTCGCGACACCGCAGTGGGCACAAGCCTTCGGGCCTGACAGTCGCCTTTGTAAGTCGAGAGTAACCATTTTCCCCTACCCTGCGCTCAACCCGAACAAGAAAGTATGGCCATGTCCGACCGCCAGCGCAGGATTGCGCAAGAAAGCCTCAAGCCCACGAGCAAGCACGAACAATTGCTGGGAAAGCTGCGGGAAATCGGCTTTGGACCTGGCGACCTCGATACGCGCGTCCAGGCTGCCCTAGCCGCCGTTCGGGGCGAGCGCGATCGATTTCCGGTCAGCGATGCCGGCCAGATCCAGTGGAACTGGTATATGGGCAAGTTCGCCACCGAAATCCGCTACGAGCGCGATCAGCTTGAATTGTCGTCGCGCAAGCAGACGACGAACCCTGGCGAACCGGCTCCAGGCCGGCTACTCGAGTTTTTCGGTACCCTTCAGCCGCAAATTCTCGGCCTTAAGGAATCGTCGGAAGAATCGAACTCCATCACCCTGGGGACGAAAGCAAAGGCTGGCGGCTGAAAATAGCTTACGCGGTCAGCCTTTCGTCTCCGCCGGCACGATCAGCGCGTCCAGAGCGACACAGCCCTTCGAGCCTGCCAGCATCGGGTTGATGTCGATCTCCTGAACCAGCTCACCGAGATCGCCGACCATCACCGAGAAGCGCGCCAAAGCCGCCGACAGGGCTGCAATGTCTGACGGCGCCGCGCCGCGCTTGCCATCGAGGAGCGGCCGCAAGGCCAGGCCATCGATCAGTCGGCGGGCCTCGGCCTCGTCAAAGGGCGCGAGCGCAACAGCCCGGTCGGTCATGAACTCGATCAGGATACCGCCCGCCCCCACCATCACCAGGGGGCCGAATTGCGGATCGAGCTTGGCGCCGAAGCTGAGTTCGAAACCCTTGGCTGCCATCGGCGCGAGCAGCACCCGCGCACCCAGGCGCTTTGCCATGTCGTCATAGGCGGCGCGCAGCCCGGAAGCATCGGTGAGGTTCAGCTTCACGCCGCCGACATCGGACTTGTGCAAAATGCCTGGCATGGCTGTCTTTAAGACTACCGGATAGCCCAACTCATCGGCGGCCTTCTCGGCCGCCGCTGTGCTCTCGACGATGCGATGTGCCAGAACGGGCACACCGTAGTCGATCAACAAGGTCAGGCTTCCGGATTCATCGAGCGCAGCGCCTTGCAACAGCCGCGCCCGCCATTTGTCGCGCAGGCCCCTGGGCGCCTGTTCAGTTTGCATCGGCGGCCGGCTGCGAAAATCACGCCGGCCCATCTCACCTTTGATGGCTGCCAGGCCGGCATCGAGGCCGATCATCACCGGGATTCCCGAATGCGAGACCTGAAGCGCCAGCTTGTCATCGCCCACCTGCGCCACATTGTTGATGAAGACCACCGGCTTCGTCGTCCTGGCATGGGCCTCGCGCATCGCGCGGGCATAGCCCTCATGCAGCGAATTGCCGGTGCGGGTTTCCACACAGAGCGCGCCGATCGCCGTATCGGGATCGTCGAGCAGCGCCGACATGCAGTCGCGGAAGATCCCTTCGTAATCATGGCCGGTGCCCCAGGCATCGAGGGGATTGACCGGATCGAGGCCGTAATCGAGGCGCGATGCCAATTTCTTGCGCGTCTCGTCATTGATCCTGGCGAAGCTCATGCCGCGGCTGGCAACGCGATCGGCGAACAGTTCGCGCTCGCCGCCGGAATCATGGACGCTGGCGAGACGCCCCTTGCCCATGCGCCGCGGTTGGGAAAGCAGCAGCAGCGAGTTCGCGAACTCGTCCAGATTCTCGGTGACGATGACGCCATGGCGCCGGAACAGTGCGTTCTGGACAGCGTCATCGCCCACCAGCGCACCGGAATGGGATACGGCGAGCGCCGCACTCTCCGGCGAGCGGCCGACCTTCAGTACGATCACCGGGATGTCGCGCTGATTGGCGAGTTCGAGCGCGGCAACGAAGCCCTTCGGATCGCGAATTGCCTCGAGGAAGAGGCCGACCACCTTTGTGGTCTGCATGCGCAGCGCGAAATCGAGATAGTCCGCCGCTGTCGTCACCAGCTCCTGTCCCGCCGAGACGGCGAAGCTGTAGGAGAAGCGCTTGTCGTTGTGGACGAGAGCCGAGAAGACGGAACCGGAATGGGCGATCAGCGCCATCGGCCCGGCGGAAACCCAGGCCGGCGGCGGGAAGCCGCAGATGCGCACGCGCGCTTCATGATTGTAAAAGCCCATGCCGTTGCCCCCGCAAAGCGCCATGCCGGCGCCCTTGGCCAGCGCGGTGACGCGCTCGGTCAGCGGCGGATCGCGATCGCCCTCCAGATAGCCGCTGGCGAGAATGGTCGCTGCCTTGACCTTCATCGCCACCGCTTCCTGCAGCGCCGCCTCGAGACGGGCATTGGCCACGCCGAGCAACGCATGGTCGACTGCTTCGGGCAGGGCCGAAAGCGAGGGAAAACAGGCAATGCCCTCGATCTCCCGATAGTTCGGATTGATGGCGTAGATGCGGCCCTTGAAGCCGCCGCCCACCAACCCATCGATCATGCCCTTGCCGACGGTGCAGGCTTTGGGCGAAGCGCCGACAAGGGCTACCGATTCCGGCATCAACAGATGTTTCAGCCGGTGTTCGCGGAGAGATTCGCTCATTTGTCTGTTGGGTTGCCTGGGGGACCGGCCGGTTTGCCGGTTGGCGTTTCGCGGCGGGCGAGATCGTCCATCGCCGCCCGTTCTTTCTCGGCAAAAGCAGCCAGCGCCTTCGCCCGTTCGATCTGGATCTGGCGGAGTGCCTCCACAGCGGCCGCAGGTTCAGCCTGCGCCGGGCCAGAGAAATGCCGGGGGAACAGACCGGACAGGAAGGTGCGGCAAATGCGCTTGGCATCCTCGCGATCGAAGCTCGCCGGATCGATCATCTGGTCGAACCAGAACCCGTCCATCATGGCCGTGATGCCGTAGGAAACCG
>DASXQK010000043.1:0-3638 GCA_036493015.1 Dongiaceae bacterium
CGGCGGACCCCGGCAATGAAGGCAGCAGCCATTCTGGCATCGGCCTGTGGATGGCGCGCCGCTACCTTCAGGCGCTCGGCGGCGGCATCAGGGCGGAAAACCGTCCCGGGCGCGGCTTGCTGATGCGAATCGAACTGCCGCTGACAGGGGTGGCTTAGAGTTTTAAGGGTCGCGCCCGAGTATTCTCGGCGCGAACTACCCCTCAGACCGTTATCCCAGCGCCTTTTCCATGAAGATGCTGTTGGGATCGTCGCTCGGGTAATCGCCGAACGAGCCGCATAGCCTGAATCCCATGGAATCGAACAACCCCAGCGCCTCGGGCTGATAGCGGCCGGTCTCAAGCCGCAGCATGCGCAGCCCGTTGCGCAGCGTCTCTTCCTCCAGCCTGGTCAGCAGCAGCTTGGCGAGACCAAGGCCGCGCCCCGCCGGCGCCACATAGACGCGCTTCACCTCGGCATAGGAATCGCCCACCAGCATGATGGCGCCGCAGCCCAGCGCCTTGCCATCGACCTCGGCAACGAAGAAACGCGTATCGGGCTCCGCCAGGCGGTCGATGGCCACCAGGTGATTGCTCTCCGTCGGATAGAGGGAAATCATCAGCGCATCGAGTTCCTCGACCAGCTGGCGCGCCTTCGGCAGGCGGGGGTCGGCAGGTCCGACGATGATTATGCCGGCGTTCATTGTCATGGATTGCTCAGCGAGAGTTCAGTTGCGGCCTTCAGCCCTTCGAAGACGGCCTCTTCCGCCGTTCGCGGGGCCAGCGCGTCGCCGATCAGATGAACGGGAATGCGCAAGCGCCGGCAATCATCCGCCAGAGCGTCATTGGGCATGCCGGGATAGACCGCCACGACGGTATCGATGTCTTCGAGCAGGAGGCTCTCCTGCGAGGGCGTATGCAGGAAATAGGCGGTGCGATCCTCGATGCCGAACAGGCGCATGAAGGGGATTGTCTCGATGCCGAGTTTGAACAGCCGGGCGATAGCGGCATCGCGGGTATAGTTCTGGATGCTGAAAGCAGCGCAGGGCCCGTTCACCGCCAGGCGAACATAGGCGCCTTCGGCTGCGAGTTTCTCGGCCACGCCGACGCCGACCCAATCGGCTGTCCAGTCATAGACAACGACGCGCCCGCCCGCCCTGGCATTGCCGGCGATGATCTCGTTGGCGGCAACCAGGCGTTCCTCGCCGCCGCCGGGAAGATCGGGTAATCGCGGGTTGCTGCCCGAGGCCAGGATCACGCAATCCGGCCGGCCGGCTTCCAGCATCGCGCCCGTCACCTCAGAACGCGTCTTGACCGTCACGCCTGCGCGTTCAACTTCGCGCGCCAGATTGGTGACGATGCCGCCGAATTCGGCGCGATGAGGCAGCAGCTGGGCGAGCAGGGCCTGGCCGCCAAGGCGCGCCGAACGCTCATGCAGCGTCACCTCATGGCCACATTCGGCGGCCACCGCCGCGGCCTTCATGCCGCCTGGCCCGCCGCCCACGACCGTGACTTTCAGCCGGCGCACGGCTGTCGGTCGCTTGCCATACTGAATCTCGCGGCCGGACTCCGGATACTGGATGCAGGAAATCGAAAGGCCGAGCTGGGCATGGCCGATACAGGCCTGGTTGCAGGCAATACAGGCGCGGATATCCTCGCTCTGCCCAACGCGTGCCTTGTTGGGCATTTCGGGATCGCAGATCATCGCCCGGGTCATGCCGCAAAGATCGGCACTGCCGCCGGCGATGATGCGCTCGGCTTCCTGCGGCTGGTTGATGCGGCCGGCAACGAAAACCGGCTTGCCGATGGTCTGTTTCAGCTTGCCGGCAAAGGGCCCGAGATAGCCGGGATCGATGGTCATCGGCGGCACGATGTGCTGCGCCCCCGATGAAGAGGCCGAGGTGCCGGCGATCACGTTGAAATAGTCGAAGGTCTCGCGCAGCTCGCGGCAGATGGTCAGCATGTCGGTCTCGTCGATGCCGGCCATGTCGTATTCGATGCCGGAGAGGCGCAAGCCCACGATCATCTCGGCCGGTACGTGTTGCCGGATGCTGGCGACCGCCTCACGGGTAAAGCGCAGGCGGTTTTCCAGCGAACCGCCATAGCGGTCGTCGCGCCGGTTGATCCCGGCATGCATGAACTGCGAGGGCAGGTAGCCGTGACTCGCCACCACCTCGACACCATCGGCGCCGGCTTCGGCCATGCGCCCTGCCGCAAGGCCGTAGCCCTCGATGATCGCCTCGACCTCCGCCAGCGTCAGTGCGCGGGGCGCAATGCGGAAGCGCTCGGTCGGCGCGCTCGATGGCGCATAAGCCGCCTGGGTCACGCCGTCGCGCCGGGCGAGCAATTCGCGGCCGGGATGGAACAGCTGCACGAAAGCTCCGGCGCCGCCGTCATGGATCGCCTTGAACAGTTTGCGGAACATCGGCAGATGTTCATCCGTGTTCCCCATCAGCACTTCGCCCGTATAGCGCGCGGTATCGTGGACCCCGACCACCTGGACGACGATCAGGCCGGCGCCGCCCTTCGCCCGCGCACTCTGATAGGCAATCAGATCCTCGCTGGGCGCTCCATGACGGCCGAGGTCGGTATCATGGCCGGTGGAGAAAATGCGGTTGCGCAGCTCCAGCGTCTTGATGCGATAGGGCGAGAAGAGATTGGGAAAGCGCTGGCTCATGCCGTCCAGGCGTCGACCAGGCGGGCGATAAACGCTTCGCATGCCGCAAGTTCGCTCAGCGCCACGAACTCGTCGGGCTTGTGGGCCTGATCGATGCTGCCCGGCCCGCAGATCACCGTCGGCATCCCGGCTTCCTGGAATAATCCTGCTTCGGTGGCATAGGAAGCAGCAATGGCGCGGTTGCCCTTCAGCGCACGCTGAACCAGGGATTCGGCGAAGGAGCCGTTATCGGGGGCGAGCGCCGTCAGCACCCGGATTTCGTGCGTCTCGGCGCGGCAATCCGGCGAAAGGGCCCGCATTTTCTGGGTGAGCTTGCGATCGAAGTCCTGCATCTGGCGCAGCGTTTTGCCGGGATCGACACCGGCGGGAAATCGAACCTCCCAGGTGACGGTGCAATGGCTGGGCACGACATTCTTGACCGTGCCGCCGCCGATCACGCCCACATTCAACGTGGCATACGGCGGATCGAAGCACTTCGTGGGATCGCCCTTTGCCTTCAGCCGTGCGGCCAGCCGCTCCAGCTCCAGCAGCGCGTGCCCTGCAAAGGCGATGGCGTTGACCCCGCGGCGCGGATCGCTGGAATGCGCTTCCTGGCCGGTGAGTTCAGTAACGTAAGTCGCAACGCCCTTGGTCGCATTCACCACCTGCATCAGCGTCGGCTCGCCCACCACGACGGCGAGCGGCAAAGGTAGCGTCTCGGTGATATGGCGGATCATCGGCTTGACCCCGCCGCAGCCCACCTCCTCGTCACAGGAGAGCGCGATATGGATCGGCCGGCCTTTCGCTTTCTTGAGCAGGGCCGGCACGGCGGCCAGCACGACGGCGACGAAGCCCTTCATATCCGCCGTGCCGCGGCCAAAAAGGCGATCGTCACGGAGGGTGAGAGCGAAGGGATCGCTCTGCCACTCCTCACTCTTCGCCGGCACTACATCGGTGTGACCGGAAAAGATGATGCCCGGATTTGCCGCATCGCCGATGGTGGCG
>DASXQK010000044.1:0-12560 GCA_036493015.1 Dongiaceae bacterium
TCAGGGCTGGAGCCCGTATTCAGCTTCAAATATTCGCGCAACATCCTGATGCCCGATGGCGGGCGCAGCCAGGAAGAGGTGACCGATTACGCCTATCGCCTGTTCCGGCGCCTCAAGGGCGACAACGCCCCGCTGCCCGACAGTTTCGTCGATGCCCAGAGCCTATCGCCCGGCGATCACGTGGTGATGCAGGCGGCCGTGCAGAAATACATCGACAGCTCCATCTCCAAGACCATCAACGTGCCGGCCGATCTCGGCTTCGAAGCGTTCAAGAACGTCTACCTCCAGGCCTATGAGCTGGGCTGCAAGGGCTGCACCACCTATCGGCCGAACGAGGTGACCGGCGCCGTGCTGGAGCTGAAGCCGGCGCAAGCCACGGCACAATCCGAGCTGCCGCTGGCGGTGCCGGCGCAGAAGCCCCAGGACATCTATGAGGCCGGCGGCGTGGTCTATATGACCCGCCCGCTCGACCGGCCGGAGGCGTTACCGGGCCAGACCTACAAGCTGCGCTGGCCGGAAAGTGACCACGCCATCTACATCACCATCAACGACATCGTGCAGGACGGACGGCGCCGGCCTTTCGAGGTGTTCATCAATTCCAAGAACATGGAGCATTACGCCTGGACGGTTGGCCTGACCCGCATGATAAGCGCCGTGTTCCGGCGCGGCGGCGACGTCGCCTTCGTGGTGGAAGAACTCAAGGCCGTGTTCGATCCGCGCGGCGGCGCCTGGCTCGATGGCAAATATGTCCCCTCGCTGCTCGCCGCCATCGGCGACGTGATCGAGCAGCATATGATCACCATCGGATTCATGGGGCAGCCCGAGAAGGTCGAGATTGCACTGCGCAAGGTGGTCAACCTGCCGGAGGGTCAGCGCTTGCCCACCTGTCCCAAATGCAGCCAGCCTTCGCTGATCCGCCAGGAAGGCTGCGATCTTTGCACCTCCTGCGGCTATTCGAAGTGCAGCTAGATTCTGCGACGTAGCCACGAACCCCATCGTCACGCCCGGGGCCGGCCTCTTGGGCCTCAAGGGCGGGCATGACGAGCGAGTGGACGAAGAGACCTGTGCTTCTGTGTGTCTCTGTGGTTCAAATCTTCTGAATGTCCCGCCCCTGCCAGAGCTGCGGTACGCCGATCGGCCGCACCATCGAGACCTGTCCGCAATGCGGCCGCTTCAACCGCGCGGAGCGTACGATCTGGGTGTGGCTCGCTGGTGGCCTCGTCGTGCTGATTTTGTTCCTGGCGCTGGGCGATCTCGGCCTTGTGCTGAATGTGGCCGGGAATCTATTGGGGCAGATTCGCGCCGTTATTTCAGCCTCCCACTGAGGGCCACTTGTCGGGGAAGCCCGCGCCCTGCCAGACTGCGTTACATCTACGCCGTTGGATAAGCCGGGGAGGGCCTGTGCCATGCACTATCTCAGCATCCTTTTGGGGATCGCCTCGGTTCAGCTTCTGGCGGCGGCCAGTCCAGGCCCCACATTCATCATCGTCTCGCGCTATTCCATCGGCGAATCCCGCCGGCGTGGCCTGCTCGTGGTCGCTGGCGTCCTGGTGGCCGATCTCATCTGGGCGATCCTGGTGGCCTCGGGTCTCAGTGTCGTCATCCTGCGCTACCCGGCGGCCTATACCGTGCTGCAGTTCGCGGGTGCCGCCTATCTCATCTGGCTGGGCAGCCGCATCCTCCTCAGCCTGATACGCAAGCAAGCCGGCAAGCCGGCCGAAGATGGAAGATCCGCCGCCTCGGCCGGCCACGCGGTGCGCGATGGATTTCTCGCCAACATGATCAACCCCAAATCCATGGCCTATTACACCAGCCTGTTCGTCGTCATGATCCCGCAGGATCCGCCGGCCTGGCTGTTTGCCGCGGTCGTGGCAACCGCCCTTCTGGTGTCGGCCGCCTGGTGGATCGCAGTCGCACTTTTCTTTGCCGTGCCGCCGGTGCGACGGCTCTACGAGAGAGCGCGGCGTAGCATCGAGGCGGTCATGGGCGGCCTGCTGATCTGCCTCGGCCTTCGCATGGCGCTGTCCCGCTGAGCGTTATTCGGCGTTTGGCGTGCCTTTGACCAACCGCAGCAGGCGGTGCAGCGGCCCGTCGGGTACGCCGAGTTCGTCCAGGTGGCGTACCGTGTTGATCAAATAATCCAGATTGCTGCCGCTGACGCCGCGCGCATGGCGGATCCTGCGCACGATGGTGCGTTCGGCCAGCTTCCCCTTGAATTCGCGATTCTGCCTGTCGACGACATAAGCGACCGCCTGCACCACGCCCCGGGGCGTCAACACCCGAAGCCAGCGCGGCTCATAGATCGGCGTGATCAGCTCGCGTTCATGCAGGTAGCGGGCGACGGCCGCGGCATTGCCGGGCGCGATCCGGAAGACGCGGCCGCGGCAGCCGCCGCCATGGGTCAGGCCCAGCACCAGCCCTGGCCTATCGGGACTGCCGCGATAATGGGTCGATTCCACGCAGAAGGCACGATGATAGCCGCGCAGCAGCGCAGGCCGCGCCTCCAGATAATCGAAGCCCGGCCGCCACATCAGCGAGCCATAACCGAACACCCAGAAGCCATGGCCTTTGGGGATTTTCAGCTCGCGCGAGCGGATCAGCTCGGCCTCGGTCATCCGCGCGCCCGTCATCCGCGCCCCGATCATCCGCGATTGACCAGAGCAACGCCGAGCGCCGCCAGCGCCATGCCGGCCAAAGCCGGCAGCGCCAGAGTCTCGCCGAAGACAAAATAGCCGCCGAGGGCCGCCATTGGCGGCGTCAGATAAAAGAGGCTCGCGACCTTGGAGGCAGCCCCTTTGCGAATGAGCCAGAGAAGAACGGCAAAGGCACCGGCCGACAGCACGAGCACCAGCCAGGCAAGGGCAAAGACAAAGGTGCCCGTCCAATGCACCTCGCCGGCGCCGTAAATCCACATCAGTGGAATGAGCGAGATCGTGGCTGCGGCATACTGGATCGCAGCGCTGGCGCGAAGATCGACCGTGCCACAAAAGCGCTTCTGATAGATCGTGGCAGAGGTGATTCCGAGCAGACCTATGGCGGCGTAAATCATCCCGGTCTTTTCACCGCCGTTGAAGTCAAGCTTGTCCCACAACACGAGGACAACGCCGGCGAAGCCGATGGCCAGCCCAAGCCACTGGCGCCGGCTCACCCGCTCGCCCAATAGCGGCCCGACGACCGTTGCCGTCAGGATGGGCTGCAAACCGACAACGAGGGCTGTCAGACCTGCGGGTATGCCCTTCTGCATGGCAACGTAACAGCCGCCGAGATAAACGGTCTGGAGCAGAATGCCGACCACGGCCACGTGGAAGATCTGCGCCCAGGATTTGGGCCAGGAGGCGCGGCTGATCACGCATACCAGCACGGCGAGGGCCGTGGTGATCGCGAAGCGTATGGTGAGGATGGTGAAAGGCCGTGCGTAGGGCAGGCCCAATTTGCCAACCACGAAACCCGAGGCCCAGAACAGGACGAAGAACGCCGGCGCCAGGCCCTGCCAGCTGAACAGATTTTTCAGACCCGAATGGGCCGTGGAACTCGCTGTCATGTATCTGTGAGCGATTCGGACGGGAAATCTCGTATGGCGCGCCATCATAGGGTTCGCGTGGAGGTGCGCAATCACACCTTCTCGACCGGCCCCATGGCCGACGATAGGATCGCTGCCGCATGCGCCGTCTGATGATCCTCGCCGCCGTCGGTCTCGTCGTCCTGGTCGCAGCCTATTGCGTCTACTGGTTCGTGCTGGCCCGCATCGTCGCCGCCGACATCGCCAATTGGCGCGATCAGCAGCGCGCGCTGGGCTACACCGTCACCATCGCCGAACAGCCCGCCATCGACGGCTTTCCCTTTTCCCTGCGCGCTCATCTGGGCCTACCCGATATCGCCGCGCCCGGCGGCCTGTGGCATTGGCAGGGGCCGGATACGGATCTGCGCCTGGCACCCTGGGCCCCGCTCGACCTCGTGTTCATGGCACCAGGCCATCATCATCTGAGCCTGGCCGGCATCGCGCCGCGCGATGTCGCGATCGACGCCGACAAGCTCGCCTTCGAGCTCGATCTGGACCAGCGCGGCCAGGCGAGCGATTTCGGCCTGCGCCTGACGGGCGCAACACTGGCCGACAGCATTGCCGGCACCACGACAGTCGCCTCGGCCATGATACAGGGGCATCTCCCCTGGCCTGCCACGCCGGGGCCGGAAGTCAGCAGCCTGGACCTGAGCGCCGATGCAACCGGGCTCAACCTGCCCGCGGGCGTGCGCGCCGCACTCGGCCAGCGGATCGACAAGATCCATGTCGTGACTCAGCTGATGGGCGCAGTGCCGGCAGCCCCGCCGCTCGAGGCGCTCGCGGGCTGGCGCGACGGCGGGGGCGTGATCCAGCTGCGCGAGGGGGAGATCGATTGGGGGCCGATTTCCGCATCCGGCGACGGCACCATCGCGCTGGACGAGAAATTGCAGCCCCTTACTGCGGGCACGATGCGGGTGGCCGGATTGCCCGAGACTCTCGACATGCTGGCCGCGGCCGGCACCGTCCCGCAAGGCCAGGCCACCCTCGCCAAGCTGATGTTCGGTGCCGTTGCCGCCACGCCCACTGGCGGCGGCCGGCCGGAGGTGGCGCTGCCGCTCACCATCCAGAACGGCTACGTCTATATGGGGCCGATCAAACTGGCTCCGCTCCAGCCCATCGACTGGAACCAGATCCTGATTTATTTCAACGGCCGCTGATTCATCCGCCTCACAATGACTCGCGTTGAGGCGATCAGACGCTAGCTCACCCGGAAGTTCTGGAACTGCCAGGGATCGCGGCGGTCGAGATGCTCGTCATAGAGCTGGCCGCGGCCCTGCAGCGGAGTCCACTTCGTCTCCACCGCGACGACGGGGCCGAGATAGGGCCGGCAGATTCCCATGACGAATTCATGGTCGACATTCTCCGGCTCCAGCAGCCCCTGATCGGGATGCTGGATCAGCCACATGGCGCCAGCCAGCACGGGAATCGCGATCTGGATCGAGGTTGCATTGTACTGAGGCCCGAGCAGCTCGCGCGCTTCCTCGATGGAAAGCTGCGAACCGTACCAGAGCGCGCCGTGATCGCCCATCAACAGGGCGCCCAGCTCGTCGATGCCCTCGATGATCTCGCTGCCCAGCATGCGCCATGTCGGCTGGACCTGGAAATTGTTGGTCACCATCTCGCGCACGCTCAGCACCGCATCGTTGCACGGGTGATAGGCGTAGTGGACGGTGGGGCGATAGAGGGCGCGGCCGTTCTTCCAGACGGTCAGGTAATCGGAGAGCGTGATCGCCTCGCCATGGGTGATGAGGAACCCGGTCAGCGGGCCGCCAATGGGCGTCCAGGAACGCACCTGGGTCACGCAGCCCGGCTGGTCGAGATAGATCGCGCATTTCGGCCCGACCTTGTGGCGCTTGCCGCCGCGCGGCAGCTTTTTCTCATGACTGCCCCAGCCGAGTTCCGACGGCTGCGCCCCCTCGCCGCAGAATCCCGGAATGCTCCAGGTATTGACGAATTCACCGGGGCGCTTCGGCACGTCGCAGATTTGCGTGTCGTGCTCGGCGACATGGATCACCTTGGTGCCGACGCGCCTGGCGAGATTGGCCCAATCCTCGCGGCTGGCCGGCTTGGCGAGCTTCAGCTTTTTGCGCCTGGCAACCTCCAGCAGCGCTTCTTTCACCAAATGACTGATCAGGCCGGGATTGGCGCCATGAGTGATGAGGGCGGATGTGGCGCCCTTCGGCCATTTCTTGGCCCTCTCCCTCGCCATATAGCGCAGGTAATAGTTCGTGCGTTGCTCCTCCGGGATCTTCGGATTGGCATAGTAATTCGCCCAAGGCTCGATGCAGGTATCGAGATAGAGCACGCCGTGCTTCTGGCACCAGGCCATGACGTCGATCGAGCTGACCTCGACCGACAGGTTCAGGATCAGATCGCCGCGCGAGACGTGGCGCTGCAACACCGCCGCCATGTTCTTGCGCACGATCGGCTCGACCACATATTTCACGCCCTTGGCGACGTAGCTCGCGACGTCGGCGGACCGATCCTCGGCATCGACGATCGTCACCCGCGAGAGCGGCATGTCGAAATGCCGCTCGATCAGCGGCAGGGTGCAGCGGGCGACGGAGCCATAGCCGATGAACAGGATACGGCCGGCATATTGGAATTTCCAGGAAGGCGGCATGTCGGCGGTCCCCGTTTTGTCAGCCCTGACGCGGTCGGCGGAAATTACGGTAATCCGCAGGGTGCGCAAATGGAAAATTTGGTGACGGCGCTCACCCTCACCCTTCCATCGCTTCGCAATGGGCCGCTCCCTCTCCCGCGACGCGGGCGAGGGATTTAGCGATGCGCCGGTGCACTCCCTCTCCCGCTTGCGGGAGAGGGCTGGGGTGAGGGTGTCCTACGCCTGCTTGGCGTCGATGATGCCGCGGCGAATGGCGCGGGTGCGCGTGAACAGTTCCTGCAGCTTGTCGCCCTCGCCCCAGCGGATGGCGCGCTGGAGGGCCGTCAAATCCTCGTTGAAACGGCCCAGCATCTCCAGCACCGCCTCGCGATTGTTCAGGCACACATCGCGCCACATGATGGGATCGGAGGCGGCGATGCGCGTGAAGTCACGAAAGCCGCCGGCAGAAAACTTGATCACCTCGCTCTGGGTGGCATCCGCCAGGTCGGTAGCCGTGCTGACGATGGTGTAGGCGATGATATGCGGCAGATGCGAGGTAATGGCCAACACCCGGTCGTGATGGCCGGGTTCCATGATCTCGATATTGCTGCCGGTCCGCCGCCAGAATTCGGCCAGTTTCTCAACCGCCGCCTCATCGCTGCCGGGCGGCGGCGTCAGGATGCACCAGCGGCCCTGAAACAGCTCGGCGAAACCGGCTTCCGGACCGGAATGCTCGGTTCCCGCCACCGGATGGCCGGGAATCAGATGGACTCCGTCGGGCACGATCAGGCCCAGATCGCGGATCACCGACTGTTTGGCCGAACCGACATCCGTGAGGATGGCGCCTTCGGCCAGATGATCGCGAATGGCCGTGCCGATTTCGGCATAGGCGCCCAAGGGCGCGCAAATGAACACAAGATCGGCACCCTTCACACAATCCGCCGGGCCGTCATGGATGCTGTCGAGATAACCGAGCTCGAAGGCCTTGGCGCGGGTGGCGGCACTGCGCGCCGTGCCGGCGACATGCCCCGCGAGGCCATGCTTCTTCATGGCGCGAGCAAGCGAAGAGCCGATCAGCCCAAGGCCGATCAGCGCCACGCGCTTGAACAGGGGTTCGCTCATTTCGCGGCCGCTGCCTTGCCATCGGCATAATCGGCGAGTGCGGCGGCCAATGCGCGCGTCTCCGCCTCGGTGCCGATGGTGATACGAAGGCAATGCCCGAGCCCATAGACACCCATTTTGCGCAGGATCAGGCCGCGGGATTTGAGGAAGCGGTCGGCGGCATCGGCATCGCCGAATTCCACCAGCAGGAAATTGCCGACGCTCGGATGGACGCGATAACCCAGGCTGGTGAGCCGGGCGCCGAGCCAGTCGCGCCAGGTCTTGTTGTGGGTCAGGCTTTTTGCCACATGCTCGCGGTCGTCGAGGGCGGCAACCGCCGCCGCCTGGGCCGGCAGTGAGGTATTGAACGGCGTGCGGATGCGGTTCAGCACATCGGCAACCGAAGGCGGACAAAAAGCCCAGCCGAGGCGCAAGCCCGCCAGGCCGAAGATCTTGGAGAAGGTGCGCAGCATGACGACATTGTCGCCGGCACGCACCAGTTCCTCGCCGGCGTTGTAGTCGGGATCGTCGACGAATTCCGCATAAGCCGCGTCGATGACCAGCAGGATGTCGCTGGGCAAGCGCCGGCGCAGCTCGCGCATCCGGGCCGCCGTCAGATAGCTGCCGGTCGGGTTGTTCGGATTGCCGACGAAGACGATGCGGGTTGCAGGGGTTACCAGCCCCAGCAGGGCCTCCATGTCGGTAGCGTAATTCTTCTCCGGTGCCGCCTTCGGCGTCGCGCCGGCGGCGAGGGCGCACAGCCGGTACATGAGGAAGCCATGGGCGGAGAACAGGACCTCGTCGCCCGGGCCGGCATAGGCACGGGCCAGCAGCGTGATCAGCTCGTCGGAGCCGTTGCCGCAGACGATACAGGCCTTCTCCAGGCCGAAGCGGCGGGCAATCCCCTCGCGCAGCTTCTCCGCCCCGCCATCGGGATAGCGATGCATCTCCGCCGCGGCTTCGCGAAAGGCTGCGATCGCCTTCGGACTCGCGCCCAGCGGGTTTTCGTTGGAGGAGAGCTTGGCCGGCTTGGCAATCCCGGGAATGACCGCCTCGCCGCCGACATAGGGGGCAATTTCCATGACACCGGGTTGGGTCTTGAGCGTCATGGCGCTTTTCCTTCTGTTTGCAGCCCGCTGGCCGCCTGCACCCTGGCTGTTTGCGGTGGATTCAAGTCGCTCGCAGAAAGGGGCACCGCATAGCTCCCCACAGGCCAGACTTGGCGGAGGGATTCGCCGACCCGCTCGGCCAGCCTGGCGAGCTTCGGGTCGTTCTCACTCAGATAGCCTTCGACATCCAGCAGATGCAGCCACACGGGCTGGCCGCTTTGTGGCTGCCAGCTCTGGATGATCGCGCTCTCGAAGCCCGCTGCCTTGACCCGGTTGGCGAATTCGCTGCGCGAGAGCGGACCGCCCGCCTCCACGATCAGCAAGGTGCGGTCGTTTCCGGTGGGCTCGGCGGTCACGGGCGCGACGGCAAAGGCCTCCAGCGGCGCGCCCCGAACCGTCTCGCCGGAGCCGAAGGGAAGCCTCGCCACCACCCGGGGGCGCTTGGCATCACGGCTCAGCAGATTGGGCCACCAGGGCTGGGGATCGTCGGCACTGGGCAAAGGCAGGACGCCTACGGCGGCGCGACCCGCGGCCAGCGCCGTCAGCACCTGCTGGGGCGTGTCATGCGAAGTCGCCGGCGTCAGGCTGCCGAAGTGGTCGCGTGCCAGATCCCAATAGCCCACCGCCTTTTTTGGCGCATAGACGGCGAGCGAAAAAGGGCCCTGCATGCGCAGCACGGCCGCCATGATCTCGCGCCAAAGCCGCACGATGACGGCGCGCGGGAAGCTGCCCTGATGGCGCTCCATCAGGCGGCGCAGAATCTGCGCCTCGCGGCCGGGCCGCATAAAGACGGGCTCGGCCCCATTGGCGCTTTTGGCCGCACGGATGCGCAAGGCGACCTCCGCCCGGCGCATGATCAGGCGGTGGAGGTCTTCATCGATGGCATCGATTTCGGCGCGCAGCGCCTCGAGCGTGGGTTCGGCGTCCGCCATGTCGTTAACAGTGCCCCTGGAAGCGGCTAGTTTGATACTGGCAGGGGCCATTAAAAGCAAAGAAAACATTGACAGTTATGCCGGCACCTCCCTACCTATCGCCAGGGGCGAAGCCCCGTCTTTTTCCAACGCTGACAGTGGTTTGCACGACAGACACTTGAGCAACCGGAGCATTTTGGCCAAACGCGCATGACGACGCTGCAGAAACGCTTGCAGGATTCGCATTCCCCGCTGCCCGGGTTCCGGGCGGTATTCGGGGAAGCGCGCAAGATGCCGCTGGATTGCGGCATCGATTTCGGCCCTTTCTCCATTGCCTATCAGACCTACGGCAAGCTGAACGCCGCGCGCTCCAATGCCATCCTCGCCTGCCATGCGCTGACCGGCGACCAGTTCCTGACCGGCGAGCATCCCATTACGGGCAAGTCCGGCTGGTGGGAGCAAATGGTGGGGCCGGGCAAGCCGCTCGATACGGACCGCTTCTTCATCATCGGCGCCAATGTGCTGGGCGGCTGCATGGGTACCACGGGGCCGCGCGACATCAACCCGGCGACAGGGCGGCCCTACGGCCTGGGGTTTCCGGTCATTACCGTTGCCGACATGGTGCGGGCGCAGAAGCTGCTGATCGAGCATCTGGAGATCGACCAGCTGTTCTGTGTCACCGGCGGCTCCATGGGCGGCATGCAGGTGCTGCAATGGGCCGCGACTTATCCCGAGAGCGTCTATTGCGCCGTGCCGATCGCCGCGGCCGCCCGCCACTCGGCCCAGAACATCGCCTTCCATGAGGTCGGCCGCCAGGCCATCGTCGCCGACCCCGACTGGTGCAATGGCGATTACCTGCTGCAGGGCCGCAACCCGGCCCGCGGCCTTGCCGTGGCGCGCATGGCAGCGCACATCACCTATCTCTCGGAGCCGGCGCTGCACCGCAAGTTCGGCCGTAGCTTGCAGAACCGCAACCGCGTCACCTACGGTTTCGATGCGGATTTCCAGGTGGAAAGCTATCTGCGCTATCAGGGTTCGAGCTTTGTCGAGCGCTTCGACGCCAATTCCTATCTCTACATCACCCGGGCGATGGATTATTTCGACCTCGCCGCCGAGAAGGGCGGCGTGCTGGCCAATGTGTTCAAGGACACGCCGGTGCGCTTCTGTCTGTTCTCGTTCACCAGCGACTGGCTGTTTCCCACGCGCGAGAGCCGCGCGGTGGTCCAGGCGCTGAACGCGGTCGCCGCCAATGTCAGTTTCGTGGAGATCGAAAGCGACAAGGGCCACGACGCCTTCCTGCTCGACGAGCCGGAATTCGAACAGACCCTGCGCGGATTCCTGAACGGATCGGCCGAGCGCCGTGGCATCGACTGAACTGACAGGCACCCTCATGCCGCGCGATGCGCTGCGCCAGGAGGCGCATACGATCCGCGTCGATCTGCAGAACATCGCCGATATGGTGGCGGCGAAGTCGCGGGTGCTGGATATCGGCTGCGGCGACGGTACGCTGCTGGATTACCTCGTCCACTTCAAGCAGGTGGATGGCCGCGGCATCGAGATCTCGCAGGCTGGCGTGAATGCCTGTGTGGGCATTGGTCTCAGCGTCATCCAGGGCGATGCCGATACCGATCTCACCGACTATCCCGCCAGCGCCTTCGACTATGCGATCCTCTCGCAGACCCTGCAGGCAACCCGCGATCCGCGTGGCGTGATCGCCCAGCTCGTGCGCATCGCCCGCCACGCCATCGTCTCGTTTCCCAATTTCGGCCATTGGCGCATCCGCTGGCATCTGACGACGCGCGGCACCATGCCGGTGACGCCGAGCCTGCCGGAGCCGTGGTATTCCACGCCCAATATCCATCTCTGCACGATCCGGGATTTCGTGCAGTTCTGCGATGGCGAGGGAATCAAGATCGAGCAGGCCATCGCCATTGACCGCGCCGGCCATGCCGCACCGATCAAGTCTTATGGTGTCGCCAACCTCACCGGCGAACAGGGCCTGTTCCTGTTGAGCCGTCGGTAATTCGGCTGTCTTTCGCTAAGACGGCGCCGGCAGCAGCAAGGCGCGGCGACGTTTGAGGCGCCGGGCGGGTGCTGCCGCGTAGATCTCCTTGCCTGCTTCGGCCAGCAGCACGCCGGCAAATCGGGGAAACCAGCGTCGTGCCACGCGCTCCCAGGCCTGCGCCATGGGCAGCAGGGTGGTCGATTGCAGGGGCAGCAGATAGAGCGATCGGGTCGTCGTGGTCGGCGTGAACAGATTGTCGCGCAGCAGGCGCGTCAGCTGCGACATGGAATAAGGCTGGCCCTGGCCGAAGGGCGTGCGATCGCTGCTCGACCACAGGCCGCGTCGCGCCGGCACCACGATCAGCAGCCGTCCGTCATCGGTCAATACCCGCCAGATCTCGCGCAGCAATTCATTGGGCGGCTCGCCGAATTCAAGACCATGGACCAGCAGCAGCCGGTCGATGCTGCGATCGGCGAGCGGCAGCGTGGTTTCATCGGCGAGCAGGGTCAGACCGCGGGCGCCCGCTGGCCACGGCAGCGCCCCCTGCCCCGCCGGCATGGCAGCTATGCTGCGCTCTGCTTCGACGCGGAACTGATTGAGATAGGGTGTTGCATAACCCAACCCGAGCAACCGGCGACCCTGCAAATCCGGCCAGATTTCGCGCAGCTGCAGGCCGATGGCCTGGCGCGCCATCCGCCCGAGTGGCGTGGTGTAAAAGGCGCTGAGATCGACGACGTCGTTCCACATGGGTCTACTATGCCATAGCCGGCAATGTTAGGCTTCGCGGGTCATGGAAATCACCCTTATCCCGCTCCTCACCGACAATTACGGCTATCTGCTGCACGACCCGTCGAGCAGGCTGACCGCCGTCGTCGACCCTTCCGAAGCCGCCCCGGTACTGGCGGCGGCAAAGGCACGGAATCTCAAAATCGATTTCGTGCTGAACACCCACCACCACCCCGACCATAGCGGCGGCAATCTCGGCATCAAGAAAGAGACCGGCTGCAAGGTCGTAGGCCCGGCGCCCGACCGCGAGCGCATTCCCGGCATCGATATCGCGCTGGATGAGGGGCAAAGCTTTGAGCTTGGCAATGCCAAGGCCGAGGTGCTGTTCATCCCCGGCCATACCAAGGGGCATATTGCCTTTTACTTTCGTGGCGACCGCGCCGTCTTCTGTGGCGATACCCTGTTCTCGCTGGGTTGCGGGCGCATGTTCGAGGGCACGCCGCCAATGATGTGGGCCTCGCTGGACAAGCTGCGCCAACTGCCGGGC
>DASXQK010000045.1:0-7495 GCA_036493015.1 Dongiaceae bacterium
GACATGCACTACACCACCACCGATGGCCGCAAGGTGCTGGATGGCACGGCAGGCCTCTGGTGCGTCAATGCCGGCCATGGCCGCGAGAAAATCAGCGAAGCCGTGCGCGACCAGGTCGCCCGCATGGATTACGCGCCGGCCTTCCAGATGGGCCATCCCACCGTTTTCGAATTCGCCGGGCGACTCACCAACCTGCTGGGTTCGGATTTCGATCATGTCTTCTTCACCAATTCCGGTTCGGAATCGGTGGATACCGCACTCAAGATGGCGATTGCCTATCATCGCGCGAAAGGCCAGGGCACGCGCACGCGTCTGATCGGGCGCGAGCGCGGCTATCACGGTGTGGGTTTCGGCGGCATCTCCGTCGGCGGCATCGTCACCAACCGCAAGGTCTTCGGCAGCCTGCTGAACGGCGTCGACCACCTGCCCCATACCCATGATCTCTCGAAGAACGCGTTTACGCGCGGCCAACCCGATCATGGCGCCGAACTCGCCAACGATCTCGAGCGCATCGTCACCCTGCATGACGCCTCCAACATCGCCGCCGTGATCGTCGAGCCGGTTGCCTGCTCCACCGGCGTGCTGCTGCCGCCCAAGGGCTATCTGCAGAAGCTGCGCGAGATCTGCACCAAACACGGCATCCTGCTGATCTTCGACGAGGTCATCACCGGTTTCGGCCGGCTGGGCGCGAGTTTTGCCACGGAATATTTCGGCGTCGTGCCCGATCTGATCACCACCGCCAAGGGCATCACCAACGGCGCCATTCCGATGGGCGCGGTCTTCGCGCGCAAGGGTATCTACGATGCCTTCATGGAAGCGCCGGCGGACACCATCGAGCTGTTCCACGGCTATACCTATTCGGGCCATCCGGTCGCCTGTGCCGCGGGCCTTGCCACCATGGATATCTATCGTGAAGAAGGGCTGTTCGAACGCGCCGCCGGCCTTGCCCAATATTGGGAAGACGCCATTCACTCGCTGAAGGGTACGCGCAACGTCATCGATCTGCGCAATCTCGGCCTGCTTGCCGGCATCGAGCTGGAGGCACGGCCGGGTAAGCCGACGGCACGCGCCTTCGAAGCCTTTCTCAAGAGCTACGACAAGAACCTGCTGATCCGCACCACCGGGGACATCATCGCGCTGTCGCCGCCCTTGATCGTCGAGAAGAAGCATATCGACCAGATCGTCGATACGCTTCGCGAGGTGCTGGCAACGGTCGACTAACGGCCGCGGGCGCTTCGGTTCATTTATCGGGGCCCGCCTGACGGGTCCCGCGATTTTTCATCTGGGAGACCACCATGCTGATTGGCGTGCCTAAGGAAATCAAAACCCACGAATATCGCGTCGGGCTGGTGCCGGCCAGCGTGCGCGAGCTAATTCATCACGGCCACAAGGTGCTGGTGGAAACCAGTGCCGGTGCCGGGATCGGCTTCGACGACAAGGCCTACAAGGCGGCGGGCGCCAGCATCGCCAGGGATGCGGCCGAGGTCTTCGCCAAAGCGGAGATGGTCGTGAAGGTGAAAGAGCCGCAGCCGCGCGAATGCAAGATGCTGCGTCAGGGCCAGTTGCTGTTCACCTATCTGCATCTGGCGCCGGATCCCGAACAGACACAGGGCCTGATCAAGTCGGGCTGCACGGCGATTGCCTATGAGACGGTGACCAATGCTCGCGGCGGATTGCCGCTGCTGGCGCCCATGAGCGAGGTTGCGGGCCGCATGTCGGTGCAAGTCGGCGCCCATTGCCTGGAAAAGGCGATAGGGGGTGCGGGCATGCTGCTGGGCGGCGTGCCCGGTGTGGCGCCGGCACGAGTCGTCATCATCGGCGGCGGTGTTTCCGGAACCCATGCGGCACGCATGGCCATCGGCATGGAGGCGAGCGTCACCGTGATCGACCGCTCCCTGGACCGGTTGCGTGAGCTGGACGAGCTGTTCGGCGCCTCCTTGACCACCGTTTTCTCCACGGTCGATGCCATCGAACAGCATGTGCTGGGCGCCGATCTCGTCATCGGCGCGGTACTGGTACCCGGCGCCGCCGCGCCAAAGCTGGTAACGAAGGCCATGGTCAAGCGCATGCGGCCTGGTTCGGTGCTGGTGGATATCGCCATCGACCAGGGCGGCTGCTTCGAGACCAGCCATGCCACCACCCATGCCGCTCCGACCTATATCGTGGATGGGGTCGTGCATTATTGCGTGGCCAATATGCCAGGTGGCGTGGCGCGGACCTCAACATTCGCCCTCAACAACGCTACCCTGCCCTTTGCCATTGCGCTGGCGAACAAGGGCTGGCGCAAGGCCTGCCAGGACGATCCCAATCTGCGCAACGGACTCAACATCTCCGACGGCAAGGTCGTCTACAAGGCGGTCGCCGAGGCGCTCAAGCTGAACTACACGCCGGTCGAAAGCATCCTCGCCTGAGGCGTTCGCGCGGCGGTACCTGAAGCGAGACTGGATCAGGCAGAGACAGCCTGATCCAGTCTTCTTCACGTTAAAGTTAAATGACACTTTAGGTCGTAAGTTATTGAATTTGCGGCTTTCGTAATTATTTCCGTCCGGTCCGGCTTGCCAGGCTTTTAAGGGCCGTGCTAGCCCTAGGGTCTGATCGCCTCGCATTGAATGACGTGAGGCGTGAATCAGCCGCTAACTCAAATAAGTAGAGCAAGATTCACAGATCGGGTTGCTTCAACCTGATCCGATCGTGCTCTAGGTCCTCCCCGGAAGTGGCATCATGACCGACCTCGCAGAGTGGCTGACCGAGCGCAAGATCGACGAAGTCGAATGCCTTGTGCCCGACATCAACGGCATCGCGCGGGGCAAGATCCTGCCGGCGACCAAGTTCATCAAAAGCGCTCGCGATGAGAGCCTGCGCCTGCCCGAAAGCATCTTCATCCAGACGGTGACCGGCGAGTATTCCGAGAACGAGGATTACGACGACATCGCCAGCGACCAGGATCCGGACATCTATCTGAAGCCCGATGCCGACACGATCCGCATCGTGCCCTGGTATCAGGAGCCGACGGCCCAGGTCATCTGCGATGCCTATAACGCCGACGGAACGCCGGTCGAGATGTCGGCCCGCCAGGTTCTGCGCCGGGTGCTGGCGCTTTACGAAGAAAAAGGGTGGCTGCCCATCGTGGCACCGGAGCTGGAATTCTTCCTGGTGCAGGTAAATACCGATCCCGATCTGCCCCTGCTGCCCCCGGCCGGGCGTTCCGGGCGCACTGAAACGGGCCGGCAATCCTACGGCATCGATGCGACCAACGAGTTCGATCCGATCTTCGAGGATGTCTACGACTACTGCGAAGCCCAGGACATCGATATCGACACGCTGACCCATGAGGCCGGCGCGGCGCAGATGGAGATCAACTTCAACCATGGCGAGGCCATGCGCCTCGCCGACCAGTCCTTCCTGTTCAAGCGTACGGTGCGCCAGGCAGCGCTGCGCCATAACATCTATGCAACCTTCATGGCCAAGCCGCTCGCGAACCAGCCCGGCAGCTCCATGCATATCCACCAGTCGATCCTCGAAATTGAGACCAAGCGCAATCTGTTCGCCGATACGCTGGGCCGCGATACGGCCCTCTTCCGCTCTCATGTCGCAGGCCTGCAGCGCTTCCTGCCTCAGGTCATGCCAATGCTGGCGCCGAATGTGAATTCGTTCCGCCGGCTGCGCCCCTTCTCCGATGCGCCGATCAATGTGCAGTGGGGCGTGGATAATCGTTCCGTGGGCTTGCGCGTGCCGGTCTCCGAAGGCCCGTCCCGGCGTATCGAGAATCGCCTGGCCGGGGCGGACGCCAATCCCTATCTCGCCATCGCGGCCTCGCTCGCCTGCGGTTATCTCGGCATGATCGAACGCATGAAGCCGACCCAGCAGATCCAGGGCAGCGCCTATCGCCTGGCCCATACCCTGCCACGCACCCTCTATGACGGGCTGCACCGCTTCCAGGGTTGCAAGAAGATGCGTCCCATCCTGGGCGAGCAGTTCATCCGCGCCATGGTGCTGGTGAAGCAGTCGGAACTGGATGCGTATCAGGGCGTTATCAGCTCGTGGGAGCGAGAGCATCTGCTGCTGAACGTCTGACCCCACGATAAATTTGGGAGGGATCGATGCCGCCATCCGAACCCAACAAGATGCTGACCGGTGCGGCCACCGTCTTTACGGTTCGCGATATTGCCGCCAGCATCGCCCACTACCGCGATGTGCTGGGCTTCGACGTGACCTTCGAATACGGCAAGCCCACCTTCTATGCCTGCCTCTGCCGCGAAGACGTGGCACTGCATCTGATCGACGCCAACAAAACTGAACGCCTGCCGGGCAATGGCGCGATCTGCATTTTCGTCGGCGATGTGGACAAGCTTTACGGAGAGCTTCGCGACCGCAAGGCCAGGGTGGTGAAGGAACCGCAGACTTATCCCTACGGGATGCGCGATTTCGACGTTCTCGATCCGGACGGCAACCAGCTGGTCTTCGGCATGGAAGCGGAGCCGGCCAAGGCCTAAGGGGGCGGCCGGCGCTTGAGGCGGGCGCCGCCCCACCACATCAGGGCGCCGATAAGGATGAACGGGCCGCCGACGATAAACTAGCGATACCGGACAAAGCTGAAACAATCCCTGGGTTCGTCACTCACATTGGGATGCATGCTCCAGCGCCGAAGCAGCGCCTCCTTTGTCATGCCCGCTTTTTCCATAACCCGGGCTGAGGCGAGATTGTCGACATCGCAGACATCGCCGATGCGCCAGACGTCGCTTTGAACCAAGGCCCATTCGACTGCCGCCGTCAGCACCTCGGTCATCAGCCCCTGACCCCAGAATTGGCGCGCGAGCACATAGCCATAGCCCAGCCGGTAAGAGACAGGCCGGCGCAACTCGAACACACCGCGTAACTTGTGGTCGCCACGCCCGGTGATGGCATAGGTGAGCGACCGCTCGCGCGGCGTGGCCAGGCAAACCGCAACGAAGGTGTCGGCATCGCCAATGCTGCGATGGGGGCGCCAGGTCATGTACCGAGTCACCTCGCGATCCTGCGCATAGCCGTCGAAGATGGCGCCCGCATCGCCAGTCTCGATGGGGCGCAGGATCAGGCGGGCCGTCTGAAATCCGGGCGAAAGCATGCCAGCAATATTGCCACAACCAGCGCCTTGTCTCATGGGAATGCGGCGTGATGGGCGCCGGTTTTACCCGCCCCCGGCCGTCATGCTATAGTCTTTGGCATGTTACGCTGTCCCAGCATCACCGGGCTGCAAAGCCACGAGGTGACCGCAATCTCGCGGCAATGCGAGCTGCTGATTCTGTGCGCGAGAATAGGCTTCAATCCCTGATCTGCCGGTCCGCGAGATCGCTCGCGCATTTCCCGTTTCCGGCATTCTTATTCAGGGATTATACCCATGTCCGCTCGCCCGCTTCGCAACACCACGGCTGATTGGCAAGCCGCCGATTCAGCCCATCATCTGCATCCGTTCACCGACCATGCCGAGCTTCACCGCATCGGCCCGCGCATCATCACCCGTGCCGAGGGCTCGTATCTGATCGATTCCGAAGGCCGGCGGCTGCTGGACGCCTTCGCCGGACTCTGGTGCGTGAATATCGGCTATGGCCGCAAGGAGCTGGCCAAGGCCGCCTATGAGCAGATGCTGCAACTTCCTTATTACAACACCTTCTTCAAGACCTCGACGCCGCCGGCGGCCGAGCTCTCGCGCGTGCTGTCGGAGATCGCGCCCAACAAGATGTCGCACGTCTTCTATGGCGTCTCCGGCTCCGATGCCAACGACACCATTGCCCGCATGATCCGCCAGTACTGGAATCTCTCGGGCAAGCCGGCAAAGAAGACCATCATCAGCCGCATCAACGGCTATCACGGCAGCACCATGGTTTCCGCCAGTCTCGGCGGCATGGGCTACATGCATGCCAATGCCGATCTGCCGCTGCCCGGATTCGCCCATATCATGCAGCCCTATTGGTATGGCCAGGGCGGCGAGATGAGCCCCGAGGAGTTCGGTCTAAAGGCGGCGCAGGCACTTGAAGACAAGATCCAGGAGCTGGGGCCTGATCATTGTGCAGCCTTCATCGGCGAGCCGATCCAGGGTGCGGGCGGCGTCATCGTGCCGCCGGACAGCTACTGGCCCGAGATCCAGCGCATCTGCCGCAAATACGACCTGTTGCTGGTGGCAGATGAGGTGATCTGCGGCTTCGGGCGTACGGGCCACTGGTTCGCCAGCGAGATGTTCGACATCAAGGCGGACTTCATGACCATGGCCAAGGGCATTACCTCGGGCTATGTGCCGCTCTCCGCCGTCATGATCGGCGATCGCGTAGCCGAAGCGCTGATCGACAGCGGCGATTTCAGCCATGGTTATACCTATTCCGGCCATCCTGTTTCCTGCGCCGTGGCGCTGGAAAACATCCGCATCCTGCGCGAGGAAAAGATCGTCGAGCGGGTGCATGACGATACCGGCCCCTATCTCGCCAAGCGGCTTGCCGAGCTAAACGACCATCCGCTGGTGGGTGAGACGCGGCTGCGCGGCTTCATGGGTGCCATCGAGCTGGTCAAGGACAAGAAAACACGCAAGACGTACGAGCCGCTGGGCGATGTGGGCACCATCTGCCGCGATCACTGCTTTAATATCGGCCTGGTGATGCGGGCGACACGCGACACCATGCTGATCTCGCCGCCGCTTTCCTGGCAGAAAAGCGAGATCGACGAGTTCATGGATCTGACCCGCAAAGCTCTCGATCTGACCTTGGCGGATGTCAAGCGCCGCTTCTAGTCGCGACAAAGCCCGGCGCACAGCGCCGGACTTTACACTCGCCTCTGCCGGCCTCAGAATCGCTCCGCCAAGCGAGTGGGGAAGCGTGGCGTGGGGAATCAGTCTTTCGCTGATGCGCTGAAATATTTCCAGGCCGGCCGCCTGCGCGATGCAGAGGCCCTGTGCGCGACCTTGCGCGAGTCCGATCCGGCCCATGCCGAGGCCTGGCATCTTGGCGGCGTGATCGCCGAGCGTCTGGGCAATCTCAATCTGGGCGCAGCATTGGTGCAGAAAGCGGTCGCACTTCAGCCCGATAATCCCGAGGCGCGGCGCAATCTGGGATCCCTGCTGGCGCGCCAGGGACGAACGCGCGATGCGCTGCCGCATTTTGAGACTGCTGCGCGACTTTTGCCACGCGACACGCGCGTGCTGAACGGTCTGGCGCGCGCGCGCAGCGATACGGGGGATACGGCGGGCGCGATCGATGCCTGGAAGGCTTCGCTGGCGAATACGCCGGGCCAGGCCATAATCCAGTTCAGCCTCGCCGTCGCCTGCCAGAATCTGGGCCGGATCGAAGAAGCGACGGCAGCCTTTCGCGCCTGCGTCGATATCGAGCCTGCGCGCGCCGAGGCCTGGCTGCGCCTGGGCCATGCGCTGTCGATCCTCTGCCGGCTGGATGAAGCGCTCGCCTGTTATCGCGAGGCGGAAGCACGCGGGCTCGCCGATCGCGCGGCGGTCATGGATGTGGCGACGCTTTGT
>DASXQK010000046.1:0-2367 GCA_036493015.1 Dongiaceae bacterium
CCGCGAGCATCGCGAGCAGCTCGTCTTCAAGCCCAATCGCGGTTATGGCGGCAAGGGCGTGGTGCTGGGCGCGGCCGCCACGGCCGGCGAATGGGAGAGCCTGCTGGACGAAGCGAATCGTTTTGCCGCCGACCCGGAGAATTCCTGGGTGGTGCAACAGGCAACCCGCCTGCCCGTCCATGATTTTCCGGTTGTGGGTCCCGATACCCGTGTCTTCGGCGAGCCCTTCCATGCGGTGATGGGATTCGCGCCCACGGAAAACGGCCTGGGCGTGCTCTGCCGCGTGTCGCAAAAACAGGTGGTGAACGTCGCCCAGCATGGCGGGCTTGCTGCCTTGCTGATCGCCCATCCGCCAAGCGAGCTGCGCATGCCCAAGCGCGCGCTGGGCCGCGGGCTGGAAGCGGAAGCGGAGTTGCGCGGCCAGATCGCGGAGCTGCGCCATCTCGACCAGGCCATCGGCCTGCTCGATTGGGATGCGGAGACGATGCTGCCCAATGCCGGCCGGCATCAGCGCGGCGAACAGATGGCCACACTGGAAGCACTGCGTCACAATCTGCTGACTTCCGACCGCCTCGGCGATCTGGTCGAAGAAGTCGCCATGCAGAATCCCCATGACATTGCCTGGCACCGCGAGATCACCCTGATCCGGCGGCTGCGCCGCAGCGCCATGGCAGTGCCCGAAGGTCTGGTGCGCGCCTTCGCCAATGCCAAAGCGCAATCGCTCGGCGCCTGGGAAGCCGCGCGCTCTGCCAATGATTTTTCGGTATTTAGCCCGGCCTTCACGGAATTGCTGGCGCTGGTGCGCGAGCGCGCCCAGGCGTTGGCGCGCAATGCCGATCCCTATGACGCGCTGCTGGAAGACTATGAGCATGGCATGACCCGCGCGGGCCTCGAGCCGGTGCTGGCAGTCCTGCGCGAGCGCCTGGTGCCGCTGGTGCGCGAATTATCGCAACGATCCGGCGGCGATGGCAGGCTGAAAGGCCGGCATTTCGCCGAAGCCGGCCAGTGGGATCTCTGCCGCCGTATCCTCACATCCATCGGCTTCGACTTCGAGCGCGGCCGCCTGGATCGCTCTTCCCATCCCTTTACCTTGCAGGCCGGAACCCACGATGTGCGCCTGACCATCCGCCTGCGCGAGGACGATCTGAGCGCCGCGGTAATGGCAAGCCTGCATGAAGGCGGCCATGGTCTCTACGACCAGGGCTATGCCGATGGCGATCGCGACTCACTGCTGGGCGAAGGCGCCAGCATGGGGCTGCATGAATCGCAGTCGCGGCTGTGGGAGAACCATATCGGCCGCAGCCCCGAATTCTGGGAGCATTGGTGGCCGGCGATCCGCGGCCTGTTTCCCGATGCGGCCGCCGGGCTGGATGCCGCCGGCTTTTATCGCGCGGTCAATATCGTGCGGCCGGGAGCCACCCGTGTCGGCGCCGACGAGATGTCCTATCACCTGCACATTCTGCTGCGCTACGAGCTGGAGCTTGCATTGATCAGTGGCGATCTGAAGATCGCCGGCCTGCCGGCAGCGTGGAACGAGCGCAGCCTCGCCCTTATCGGCGTGAAGCCAGCCAACGCCCGCGAGGGCGTTCTGCAAGACGTGCATTGGTCCCAGGGCATGTTCGGTTATTTCCCCACCTATACGCTGGGCAGTCTCTACGCGGCCCAGCTGGCCGAGGCCTATGAGCGCGAGCATCCGCTGCAGGATGAAATCCGGCGGGGCGAATTCACAGGATTACTCGCCTGGCTGCGCCGCCATGTGCATCGGCCCGGCCATCGCCATTCGGCGGAGAAGATCGTGACGCTCGCTACGGGCAAGGGTCTCGATTCCGGCGCCTTCTTTCGCCATGTGGAGCGGAAATTCGCCGGGCTTTAAGTGCCCTAAGCCGCGTCGCGGCGATTGGCGAGATACCAGTCGTAGCTGAGCTTCAACCCATCCATCAGGCTGGTCGACGCGCGCCAGCCCAGCGCCGCCAGGCGCGAGACATCCATCAGTTTGCGCGGCGTGCCGTCGGGCTTGCTGCGGTCATAGGCAAAGCCGCCGGCATAGCTCACAACCTTTGCCAGGGCCTCCGCCAGCTCGCGGATCGTCAGATCCTCGCCGGTGCCGACATTGATGTGGTCATAGCCGCTGTAATGCTTCAGCAGGAAGACACAGGCGTCCGCCAGATCGTCGACATAGAGGAATTCGCGCTTGGGCGTGCCGCTGCCCCAGATCTCGACATTCGGCGCATTGCTGCGCTTGGCCGCATCGATCTTGCGCATCAGCGCCGGCACGACGTGGCTCGAGGTCAAATCAAAGTTATCGCCGGGCCCGTAGAGATTGGTCGGCATGGCCGAGATGTAATCGCAGCCATATTGCTTGCGATA
>DASXQK010000047.1:0-5211 GCA_036493015.1 Dongiaceae bacterium
CTTCAGCCACTCCTCCAGCGCCACCACCACCGCGATGATCGTCTGCCGGTCCATCTTCAAAGGCCGGCCGTATTTCAGGTACTTGCCCGATTCGTAGCGGGTGAAATGCACATTGGCGATTGCCGGGATCAGATCCTTGCGTGCCAGGATGAAGCCGCCGGCATTGGGGCCACCGAAATATTTGGCGCTGATGGCGACCATGTCGCCGCCGCGCTTCAGATATCCCGCCATCAGGTCGCTCGGGTAGTTCATAAAAGCCGCGTCGACGAAGACCGGCACGCCGCGCTTATGCGCGATCGCCGCCACCTCTTCGAGGCTGAGCGTTCCCGGCTTGCCGTCGAGATGGGCAGGGTGAATCACCATCGCCGTATTTTCGCTGATCGCCTGCTCGAACTGGTCGGCGCGCGTGCCGTTGGCCGAGCCGATCTCGACCAGTTTTGCTCCCGTCATGGCAATCTGGCGATCGTATTTGTAGCGATGGCCGGCTTGGATCAGCACCTCGGATTTCATGCCGGTGGTATCGGGCAACTGCTCCGATTTCGTGCCGTCGCTGCCGGCGAGGCAGGCGGCGGTACCCAGCATGATGGCCGCGGCGGCGCCCGGCGTGACCCGGGCGGCCTCGGCCCCCAGAAGCTTCGCAATATGCGCGCCCGAGGAATCCAGCAGATCGGTCAGGCGCACGAAGGTCTCGTTCGCCTCGGCCATGGCGGCCCAGACGCCGGGCGAGAGCCGCGAGCCGCCCAGATCGGTATAGATGCCGCAGGCATTAACCACGGGCCGGGTGCCGAGGCGGCGGAACAGCGAGCCGGTGTTGGGGGCGGTCATGGAAAAACCTTCTTTTTGGTTGGGCGGCGGATGAGGGCAGCCTCACGTTGCACCGCTCACTTTGCACCAACAGGCGTGATCCATAGGATGGGAAAATGTCGATGTAAGCTTCGGAGCCAGAAATGAACATTGGCAATCGCGAATGTTCGGCCCCGGCACGGGGGCTTCATATTCCCGGCATTTAGATCCTACAGGAGCGTTCACCATGCCAGCCGCCAAACCCCGCAAGGAAGTCATCGGGGGCGCCAATACCGAAGGCCTGCCGTTTTCCGAAGCCATCCGCCTGGGAAATCTCGTCTTTGTTTCCGGCAATGTCGGCTTCGATGAAACCGGCAAGATCGTTCGGGGCGGCGTCGGGCCGGAGACCCGCCAGACCTTCGCCAATATCGAAAAGGTTCTAAAAGAAGCCGGCTGCAGCCTGGCCGATATCGTCAAAGTCAGCGTCGTGCTGGCCGATCCCAACGACTTCGATGGCTACAACGCGGTCTATCGTACCCTCTTCATCCATGAGCCGCCGGCGCGGGTGACCATCGCCGGCACGCTCACCATCGATGCAAGGCTGGAGGTCGATGTGATCGCCGGTGTGGGGGCGGGGCGCCGGCCAGCGCGCAAGGCGAAGAAAGCGGTGAAACGTCCAAAGGCCAGGCGGTGATCGGTCGCCTCAGCGATATCGATTTCCGCCTGCTGCGGATCTTCGTGGCGGTGGTGGAATCCGGCAGTTTTTCCATCGCCGCCACCCGGCTCAACGTCTCGGAATCCACGGTCAGCTCGCATATGTCCGATCTGGAGCGCCGTCTCGGCATGCGGCTATGCGAGCGCGGCCGCGCGGGCTTTCGCCTGACCGAGGATGGCGATGACGTCTATCGCGCCACCACCGAGCTGCTGGAGGAAGCCACCCGTTTTCGCGATCGCCTCTCGACCCTGCGTTCGGCACTCGGCGGCACGCTGAAGGTCGGCATGGCGGATTCGCTGTTGACCTGCGCCGGTTCGGGCCTGGTGGAATGCTTTCGCGATTACGCCACTCACGCGCCGGACGTATCGCTGGACCTGACAATCATGACGCCGCGCGATCTGGAGCGCGGCGTGCTGGACGGCTCGCTCCACCTGGCCCTGGGGGCGGAGCACCGGCGGGTGGGCGGCCTCAAATATCTCTCCCTCTTCACCGAGCAGAACTATCTCTATTGCGGGCGCGATCATCCCTTCTACGGAATGGCAGACAAGGCGATCACCGAGGACATGCTGGACAAGGCGCGGCGCATCTCGCGCGGCTATCTCGAACGCTTCGACCAGCAGTTCTTTGCCAACCCCGGCCATGGCGCGACAGTGCAGCATATCGAATCGGCGGCGCTGCTGATCCTGACCGGCCAGTTCATCGGCTTCCTGCCCGATCACTACGCCGAAGCCTGGGTTGCCCAGGATCGCATGCGGCCGATCCGCAAGAGCCGCATCGTCATCCGTTCGCCCATCAGCCTGATGACCCGGCGCGATGCCGCGGCCAATCTTCGGGTTGCAACCTTCATCCGCGATATGCGCGCCGCACTTGCCGGCTAGGCGGGCTGGCTAGCTAGGTTGGGCCAGGTAGATGAGAGCCGGTTAGCTGAGCGTGGCCAGGTTCGCCTTCACTCGCGGCTCACGGCAGCGCGCGCAGATAGCGCACCGGGCGGCCGGGCGCCACCGCCTGGGCCGCATGCAGGATGGTGTTGGCATCGAGCCCGTAATGGCGCTGCAGATCGCCGAGGCTGCCGGTCTGGCCGAAATGCTCCACGCCCAGCGTCTTGGTGCGATGGCCATAGACGCTGCCCAGCCAGGCAAGTGTCGCGGGATGGCCGTCGAGGATGCTGACGATGCCGCAATCGCGGGAGAGCGGTGCCATCAGCCGTTCGATATGGCTCATGGCATTGACCTGGCCGCGCTGGCGTGCGCGCTCGGCCGCGGTCCAGCCGGCGTTGAGGCGGTCGGCGGAAGTGATGGCGAGCAGGCCTACGTCGCGCCTGTCCTCCGCCATGAGGCCGATAGCCTCGATCGCTTCCGGCGCCACGCTGCCCATATAGGCGACCACGACTTGGCAGTTCGGCCCCGGCCTTCGCACCCAATAGGCGCCGTTGACGATGTCGCTGGAAAGCGCGGCACTCATTGTCCGGCCCGGCTGTTCGATCGGCCGGGTTGAAAGACGCAGATAGACCGAGCCGCCGGTCTGGTCGCGCAGCCAGGTGGTCTCGTCGGGATCGCCCTCACCGTCGCGCTGCAGATAGTCGAAGGCCCAGCGCATGATGACCGCAAGCTCGTCGACATAGGCTGGCTCGAAAGCGGCAAGCCCGTCCTGGGCGATGCCGATCAAGGGCGTGCCGATCGATTGATGGGCGCCCCCTTCGGGCGCCAGCGTGATGCCCGAGGGGGTCGCCACCACCATGAAGCGGGCATCCTGGTAACAGGCATAGTTCAGCGCATCGAGGCCACGCTGGATGAAGGGATCGTAAAGCGTGCCGATGGGAAGCAAGCGCTCGCCGTTGATCGAATGCGAGAGGCCGAGGGCCGAGAGAAGGATGAACAGGTTCATCTCGGCAATGCCCAGCTCGATATGCTGGCCCTTGGGCGAGAACTCCCAGGCGAAGGTGGAGGCAATCTTCTCTTTCTTGAAGGTGTCCGCCAGCGATTCCCGCGCGTACAGGCCGCGCCGATTCACCCAGGGGCCGAGATTGGTCGATACCGTCTCATCCGGCGCGGTGGTGACGATGCGATCGGCGAGCGCGCCGCTCTCGCGCGCCAGCTCGTTCAGGATCTGGCCAAACCCCTGCTGCGTGGCAGCTATCGCCGCGGCGGGGAAGGCGAGGGAGTCGGGCACCACGACCTTGGCTGCTGCCAGGCGCCGGCGTCCCTTTTGCGCGAAGGGTACGCGCTCGAGATAGCGTTCGAGGTCTCCTGGTGTTTTGCCGAGGCCCTCGAACTTATCCCACTCATGGCCCTCGCGGACATTGCTGGAACGGCGAAAGCCATCCATCTGCTCCACCGTCATCAGCCCGGCATGGTTATCCTTGTGGCCCTGGAAAGGCAGGCCCGCACCCTTGATCGTATAGGCGATGAAGCAGACCGGCCGGTCGTGGTCGACGCTCTCGAAGGCCTTCAACAGGCTCGGGATGTCATGGCCGGCGAGGTTCGTCATCAGCTGCGCCAGTTCCTCGTCGCTGCGCTTGTCGATCAGGCGCGAGACGGGCCCTTGATCGCCGATCTCGTCATTCAGCCGTTTGCGCCAGGCGGCACCGCCCTGAAAAGCGAGGGCCGAGAACAGCTGGTTGGGGCAGGCATCGATCCAGCTGCGCAGGCGCTCGCCCCCCGGTTCGGCGAACGCCTCTTCCAGCAGCGACCCGTATTTCAGGATGACGACGTCCCAGCCGAAGCCGCGGAACAGGTCTTCGAAGCGCGCCCACAATCCTTCGCGAATGACGGCGTCGAGACTCTGGCGGTTATAGTCGATGATCCACCAGGTGTTGCGCACGCCGTGCTTCCAGCCTTCGAGCAGGGCCTCGAAGATATTGCCCTCGTCCATTTCGGCATCGCCGACAAGCGCGATCATGCGGCCCTCGGGCCAGTCCTTCGCCCAGCCCCGCGCCTTCACATAATCCTGCACGAGCGATGAGAACAGCGTCTGCGCCACGCCCAGGCCGACGGAGCCGGTGGAAAAATCCACGTCGTCGACATCCTTGGTCCGCGAGGGATAGCTCTGCGCACCCTTGTAGCCACGGAAGGCCTCCAGCTTGTCGCGCGTCTGGTTACCCAGCAGATATTGAATCGCATGGAAGGCCGGGCTGGCATGGGGCTTTACAGCCACGCGGTCCTGCGGGCGCAGCACGGCGAGATAGAGCGTGGTCATGATCGCGGCGAGCGAGGCGGAGGAGGCCTGGTGCCCGCCCACCTTCAGCCCATCGCTGCTTTCGCGCAGATGATTGGCGTTGTGGATCATCCACGAGGAGAGCCACAGGATTTTCTTCTGGAGCTCGCTCAGATAGGCGATGCGCGGATCGGTCATGCCATGGCTCGTCGGACTCGGGTCCCCGTGGGACGATTGCACGCTCGGCCGACAGTGAAGCATTCCGCCCTGCCGGCGTCACGCCGGGACTTACAGTCCCCGGGCCGGCGTCACGCCGGGACTTGCAAGCCCCAGATGATGGCGACGATGGCCGCCAGCGCCGAGACGACGCCGATGGTCTGCGCCAGTGAAATCCGTTCGCTCAGCGCATAGCGGGCCAACAGGATGGTGGTGGCGGGATAGAGCGAGGTGATCGTCGCAACCACGCCCAGATCGCCGCCATGGGCGGCGACGATGTAAAAGGCATTGCCGGCGCCATCGAGCGCTCCCGATAGCAGGATGAAGACGAGCAGCAGAGCGCC
>DASXQK010000048.1:0-2387 GCA_036493015.1 Dongiaceae bacterium
GAGGCGAAACGCTTCGAGGAGGTGCTGGAAGCCTATCAGAAGGCGCCGGAGGTGACGCGCCGGCGGCTGTATCTGGAAGCGATGGAGCAGGTGCTGAAGGGCATGAACAAGATCCTTATCGATCCCCGCATGTCGGGCAGCGGCACCGTGCCTTATCTCTCGCTCAATGAGCTGCTGAAGAACGGCAGCAGCTCGACAGCGGCCTCGCCGCCGGCAACCGGAACGACAGGAGGCAGCCAATGAACCACCGGGGCCTCATCGCCGCGATCGTCATCGTGATCGGCGGCTTCATCCTGCTCTCTTCCTCCTATTACATCGTCGATCCCTCGGATTGGACGCTTGTCTTGCAGCTCGGCAAGCCGGTCCGCGTGTCGCCCGACCCGGACGCCAAGGATGCGCTGGATCCGGGGGCCGGATCCGGCCTTTATTTCAAGATGCCTTTCGTGCAGAACGTGGTCTATCTGGACAAGCGCGTGCTGAATTTTGACGCGCCGTCGGAAGAAGTGCCGACCCTGGATCAGAACCAGGTGATCGTCTCGGCCTATGCGCGCTTCCAGATCGTCAATCCGCTGCTGTTTTATCAGACCGTCCATAACGAGGATGGCGTGCAGGCGCGGCTGCGGCCCATCATCAGCTCGAACCTGCGCCGGGCGCTCGGTGACGTTTCCATGGCGACAATCCTGACCAGCCATCGCGCCGAGCTGATGAAAGAGCTTACCAAACAGGTGAACATGGAAGCCCAGCAGTTCGGCATCAAGGTGATCGACGTGCGCATGAAGCGCGTCGATCTGACGGCGGACAACGCCGAAGCGATCTATAAGCAGATGCAGACCCAGCGCCAGCAGCTTGCCACCGGCTTCCGTGCCACCGGCCAGGCCAATGCGTTGGCACTGCGCGCCGATGGCGACAAGCAGCAGGTGATCATCCTGGCTGAAGCACGGCAAAAGTCCGACATCCTGCGCGGCGAAGGCGATGCCCAGGCAACACAAATCTATGCCGCTGCTTATGGCCGCGATCCGGCGTTCTTCGACTTCTTCCGCTCGCTGCTTGCCATGAATACGGCGCTCACCAGCGATACGACCACCTATGTCGGCCCGCCCGATGGCGATTTCTTCCGCTATTTCCTGAGCCGCGACGGGATAAGGGCCGCGACGCCCAATGGAGTCGGGCCGATGACGCCGTCGACGACGACGACCCCGCCCTAAGGCTGTCAAGCGGTGCCGGTCGGGTTGGGTGACGCGCTGACGGCGCTTGGTTTGGTGCTGGTCATTGAAGGGCTGATTTTCGCGGTTGTGCCCGAGGGCGCCAAGCGTGCCGTCGCCTTGTTGACCAGCCGGCCGCCAGTGCTGCTACGCATGCTGGGCGTGGGCACCATGGCCGCCGGCGTGCTGCTGGTCTGGCTCGTGCGCGGCTGAAACATTGGGCCTGCGATCACGAAAAACTTAACCCGCCACCCCTGGAAATGGCCTATCTTTGCGCCCAATTGGCGGCTATCGGCAGCGCCCGGGCCGCAGCTGGGACGGGCGCAGACCGGGGCCATATCCGCATAGATTTGCAGCGCAAGAGCATGGCGGTACCGCTATCGCCTTGCAGGGAGTCCGCACGTGATCGATCGCCTGCTCAATCGCATAACGGCAGCGCCGCTTCTCGCCAGCCTGCTGATCGGCCTGTCTTCCCTGGCCGTTGCCCCGCTGACGGCAGCCCCGGCCTTCGCCCGCGGTGCACCGGATAGTTTCGCCGATCTGGCGGAAAAGCTGCTGCCCGCGGTGGTCAATATCGCCACGACCCAGAAAATCACCGATGCCAGCCGCAACGATCCGAACCTGGAAGAGCTGTTCAAGCAGTTTTTCGATCGCAAGAACCGCGGCAACGGGGGTAACGGCGATAATGGTGGGGGCGATAACGGCGACAATGGCGGGGGCGACAACGGCGACAGCGGCAGCGGCGACGGCCAGCCCCATGAGGTGACTTCGCTGGGCTCCGGCTTCATCATCGACCCGGCCGGCTATATCGTCACCAACAACCATGTCATCGAAGGGGCGGAGGAGATCACCGTCCGCACCCAGGACAATACCGAATACAAGGCCAAGCTGATCGGCCACGATCCCAAGACCGATCTGGCGCTGCTGAAGATCGATTCGCCGACGCCGTTTCCCTTCGTGGAGTGGGGCGACAGCGACAAGGCGCGGATCGGCGATTGGGTGGTGGCCATCGGCAATCCCTTCGGCCTTGGCGGCAGCGTGACGGCCGGCATCGTCTCGGCCCGCCAGCGCGACATCAATTCCGGACCCTATGACGATTTCATCCAGACCGATGCGGCGATCAACCGCGGCAATTCCGGCGGGCCGATGTTCGACATGGACGGCAAAGTCGTGGGCATCAACACC
>DASXQK010000049.1:0-2650 GCA_036493015.1 Dongiaceae bacterium
CCGTCACTCGCTGACGCTGCTTCTGCCCGGCCTCGCTTTGCTGATGGGCTTCTTCTTCCTGCCGATGGCCGGGCTCTTCATCGAGAGCCTGCGCGAATATGTGCCCGGCAGTATCGGCTCGTCGGAGAATGCGCCGTTCACCCTGGCGAATTACGCCGAGCTGCTGACCCCCTCCTTCGCCGAATTCTTCTTCCAGACGATGCGCATCAGCCTGCTGGCGTCGCTGGCAGGGCTGCTGTTCTCGTTCCCCATGGCGTATTGGATCACGCGCCGGCTATCGCCGCGCTGGCAGGCGACCGCCGTCGGACTGTTCGTGACGCTGATGTTCCTCAGCGTCCTGGTGCGCACCTATGCCCTCGAACTCACCTTCGGCGCGGCCGGCCCGCTGCGCAGCACCCTTCTGTCGCTTGGTATCTCGCCAAACGGCAGGACCTATATCGAGTTCCTCGTCGGCGGCGGACTGCTCCATTACATCGTGCCCATGGCGACGCTGACGCTGCTGGGCACGATCCAGAACGTCGACCCGCGGCTGTTCGATGCGGCCCAGGCGCTGGGTGCTCCGGGCTGGCGTGCGCATCTTGGCATCACCCTGCCGCTCTGCATGCGCGGCCTTCTCGCGGCCTTCCTGTTCGCCTTCACCTTCTCGATCAGCGCTTTCGTCATCCCGATGATCCTGGGCAAGGGCCGCGTACTGTTCATTTCGAACCTCGTCTACAACCGCTTCAGCGAGATCGCCGACTATCCCAGCGGTGCCGCCATCGCCATGGTGCTGTTCGCGGTGGCGCTGATCGTCGTCTACGTCATCTCGCGGCAGGTCAGCCGGCGGTGGACGATATGAACGCTCGCCTCGTCGATAATTCTCTTCGCCTTTTGGGACTGGTGCTGATCGGCGTCATCTTGCTGTTCCTGCTGACGCCGATCTTCGTGACCATCCTGATGGCCTTCGATTCCCGCGAATATCTGGGCCCGCTGCCCCCGCCCTCGCTGTCATTGCGCTGGTTCCGGCAGTTCTTCTCCGACGACTATTTCCTGGGCGGCCTGGTAACCAGCGTCGAACTCGCCGTTCTTTCTGTCATCGTATCGCTGAGCGCCGGCATCGCCACGGCCGCGGCCCTGGAACGCGGCAGGTTCCGCGGCAAGGACGCCCTGGTCTCGTTCTTCCTGTCGCCGCTTCTGGTGCCGCCGGTCGTGGTGGGATTCGCGCTGCTTCTTTTCCTGGCGCATCTGGGCCTGGTCAACGGCTTCGCACGCCTGCTATGCGGACATATCATCATCACCGTGCCCTATACGATCCGCGCCACGCTCTCGGGCCTTACAGGCATCGATCGATCGTTCGGCGAAGCGGCTCTCAGCCTGGGTGCGACCGAACGACAGGCCTTCTGGGACATCACCGTGCCACTTGCGCGCACCAGCATCGTCAGCGGCGCGATCTTCGCCTTTGCCGTTTCCATGGACGATGTTTCCGTCTCGATCATGCTGACCGACGCCCACACCTATAATCTGCCGGTGGCGCTGATCAGCAGCATGCGAGCGAACTTCGACCTCAGCATCGCGGCTGCCTCGGTGATGCTGATGCTGGTGACGCTGGCCCTGATCCTCGTCCTCGATCGCTTCGTCGGTCTCAATCGCGTGATCGGCCAGGGCGTCTTCCGTTCCTAGGAAAACCATGACACCAGAACCGGACCCCCAACCCAGGACCGTCATCGAGTTCCGCGGTGTGGTCAAACGCTTCGGCGCCACGGCGGCGGTCGACCGGGTATCGTTCAGCGTCGGCGCGGGCGAAATCGTCTCGCTGCTGGGGCCGAGCGGCTGCGGCAAGACGACGACCCTGCGGCTGATTTCCGGCTTCGAGGATCCCGATGCCGGCTCAATCGAGATTTCCGGCGCTTCGGTAGTCGGCAAGCGGCCCTATGAACGCAATGTCGGCCTGCTGTTCCAGCACTACGCCCTGTTTCCGCATATGAGCGTGGCCGAAAACGTCGCCTATGGTTTGAAGCATCGCCACTGGCCGAAAGCCGATATCGGTGCGCGCGTGCAGGAAATGCTGCGCCTTGTCCAGCTGCAGGGTTTTGAAGACCGCCGGCCCGGCCAGATGAGCGGCGGACAACAGCAGCGGGTGGCGCTGGCGCGCACTTTGGCCACGCGCCCTGAACTCGTGCTGCTCGATGAACCCCTGTCGGCGCTGGATGCCAAGCTGCGCGAGGAGCTGCGCCTGGAGCTGAAACATATCCTGACCTCCGTAGGTTCGACGACGATTGTCGTCACCCACGATCAGGATGAGGCCATGAGCCTGGCCGACCGCATCATCATCATGAACCGCGGCCACATCGAACAGCAGGGCACGCCCGATGAAATCTATATGCGGCCGCAAACTGCCTTCGTCGCCGGCTTCATCGGCCGCACGAACTGGTTCCACGGCCGGATCGAGCAATCGCCTGGCGGCAAGTTCGCGACTTTGGCCACCGATGCCGGCGGCCGCCTGACGATCCCCTCGACCCCCCAGGGAGCGGCGGGTAAATGCAGCATCTGCATCAGACCGGAGCGCATGAGTGTCGCCTCGGCCAGCGCCGGCACAACGGCAGCGCCGGGAGGACCAAACGACAATCTGCTGTCCGGCGAGGTGGTGGATATCGTCAATATGGGGGCGGAG